>CAJXPD010000252.1 GCA_913057785.1 uncultured Lewinella sp.
GCTAGCCTCATTGCGGAGTAGGGGATCCGTAGCGCCGGGGAATAGGTCTGTACCACGGCTAGCAGCATCGCCCATTTGCAGGGCCAGGATAGATTTCCCCGTACCCTCCTCCCCAAAAAGAAAGGCGATTTCGTCCGTTTTAAGCAAGTTGCCCAAGATCATCCTTTTCGGTTTCATCAGCGCCCCTCTTTCCACCGCTTGATTCACCTCTTCCACTTGCAACATCCGATGTGGAAGAGCAGCACGAGTTTTAGTGGATACAGACTTCAGCACATTAAAAATATCCAGTCCGTGGTTAGCCGCATCTTGAAACAGTCGCAACCCCAGTTCCATGCCCTTTCGTCTCATAAACAATTCGTAGAGCAATTGGCAGTGGGACTCCAGATGAGCAGCGGAGGTCACCCTGGCGGTCAACTGCACCACATCCATCTCCGAGACCGTATGTAGTGGTATAGAAGAACGATTCAGCTGATGACGATCCGCCCATTTATTGCGCTTCCGCAAAAAGTCCGGTAAAGTCAGCATATCAATCTTGATATGTTGGTCAAGCATTTCCAGCATCGATTTAAAAATAATCTGGTGCATCGGCAGATAAAAAACCGCAGCAACAGTAAAATAGCGTTTGAGCACCCAAATAGCCTGGTCATCCAGCAAGCAAGCACCCAGTACAGCCTTCTCCAATTCAAGGTCATGAGGAGGCAAAAGAGAAGCCGGCTTTAGTGTCTGCGGCGCATGAATTCTCTGTGGTACATCAGCGTACCCCATCTTTTTAGTAAGCATAGGAAAGCATTTAGGAGAACCAGCCAGACATAGCCATTCCCAGGCATTGAGGAAAGCCAGTCGGTGGTCCTATCGCAAAAGCAAAATAAATGATTAGCAGTCCCGAATTTGGGACTCATGTGGAGCGTACTAAATTGAGAAACGAGAAGCGTCTAAAAAGATAAGGATAGTGTGCTTAGACCGTACAAATATGGATAAAGCAGAGAAGAAAAGCAAGAGGCGGCTAAAAAATAGGTTAACTCAATGTAAAGAGAATGATTATATTGTTGTTTATACGGAGTCACAGACTCCGAATAGCAACCAACGAACAACACCAACGAACTAGGCAAAAACTATGTACATCAGTAAGATAAGCCTGAGGCATATCAAATCCATTCAACAATTAGAACTAGACTTACCACCAACAGCAGGCTGGCATGTATTACTAGGAGACAACGGAACCGGCAAGTCGACCATATTGCAAGCCATCTCTCTATCCCTAATTGGTGTCCCTGACCTATATCTATTAAGAGAAAATTGGAACCACTGGCTGAAGAAGGGACAAAATCTCGGCTATATCCAGGCAGAAGTAGAGACTCAGAACGAGTACGATTGGGGAAGATCAGGAAGGGTGGGGCAAGATCAGAAGATCAGCACCGAGCTCGTCTTTGTCAATACCAAATCCCGTAAAAATCCAGAAGAAGACCGAGTCGTCTTCAAATACAAAGCAGAACCCGCTGGATATTTAGAAGAAGACTTTGTAGGCTGGTTCTCTGCCGCCTATGGTGCCTTCCGTCGATTTCAATCCGGCGAAGACCGGCAATACCAAGAAATAGCTGCCGCCGCCCAATCCGATCGGCTGTTGGCCCATGTGACCCTCTTCAAAGCAGAAGTAACACTGCGGCAAGGCGTAAGCTGGCTACAAGAACTAGATTACCTTGCCTCCAAAGGGCAAGAAGGAAGCATTAAGCTGGACACCATCATCCAATTCATCAACACCAGCCAGCTATTACCCGCCGAATGGACCATCAAAGAAATCGGCCCACAAGGTATAGACCTACAGAACCCAGCCGGCTTGGTGCTAAGCATCCAAGAACTAAGCGATGGCTACCTTTCGATGCTCAGTCTCGTCTTAGAACTCATCCGACAGCTAGTCAGCAGCTATGCCATTCGCTTCCAATTCCAGACCACCGAAAGCGGGCAACTATATATAGACCTCTCAGGAGTAATACTGATCGACGAAGTAGACGTACATCTACATCCCAGTTGGCAAGTACAGATTGGCGAGTGGTTTACCCGTTATTTCCCCAACATCCAATTCATCGTCAGCACCCATAGCCCCTTGATCTGTCAGTCCGCCACCTCCGGCAGCATCTGGAAGATCGAGCGGCCGGACAGTGGCCAAGCCTCCGGTCGCGTAACCGAAGCCGAATACAACCGGCTAGTCTACGGCAACGTCTTAGAAGCCTTAGGAACAGAATTATTCGGACAGCAAATAGCACGCAGCAGCGATTCCGCCGATCGCCTCGATCGCTTAGCCACCCTGAACATGAAGAAATCCCTGGGGCAGCTCAGTCCTGCCGAAGAAGAAGAGCTAGCCATTCTCAGAAGAAACCATACCACCGATGATACATTTGAACTCTAGTGATCTAGCAGCCGACTTGCTGCAGTATCTAGAGCAGAAGCAAGCACAAGTCGACCAAGGACCCGATTATCCCACCCGTCGCAGAAAAGCCAATCACTTGTGGAACAGCAAACGCAGCTCCCAAGAAGGCAACGCCAAATTCGACCAACTGCAAACGCAATTGGTAGATATGACCATCGGGATACAATCCTGCAACTACTGCGAGAACAACGAAGCCATAGACATAGAGCACATTTATCCCAAAGGAGCCTTTCCCGGTCGAACCTTCCGTTGGGACAACTATCTACTAGCCTGCAAAAAGTGCAACTCCCATTACAAGCTAGACAAATTCGCAGTCTTCGATCCTGCCGATTCTTTGCAGCGCTATGATATTCCACGGGGAGCCGAAGCCCCAACCGAAGCCAGTGTGCTGATTAATCCGCGAGTAGAAGAAGCCATGGACTACTTATGGTTAGACATCGTAGGCAGGACTTTCCGATTTGCGATACTAGCCGAAGAAGAAGGCACACTAGCCTTTCAGAAAGCGAGTTATACTTTGGAATTGCTGGGTTTAAACAAAAGAGAAGCCCTGGTCAGCGCGCGAGAAAAAGCAGCCAAGTACTACTTCAGTCGGCTAAAGCTCTACGTCCAGATCAAAGCAGCAGATAGTCTGGAAGCCCTAGAAGAACTCGTGGATCCCTTCACCTTACCGCAGTCGCTGGGTACGCTATCCGCCTTACAGACTCAGTTGTGCGAGGCCATCCGCCGAGACATCGTAGACTATCCGCACACCACCGTTTGGAAAGAATTGATCCGGCAGCGGGAACTGTTGCCCAGAACCCTTGAATTGTTTATCGCAGCGCCGGAGGCGTTGGGGTTTTGAATGTATAATGTTGGATGTATAATGTTTAATTTGTACGTAGTCGGAGACTACGTATAGCATTAAAGAGGAAGACTATGACAGCACGTGAGCGGATTGTGGCGGTTTTACTACGCATACTGCCACAGCCTTATCAGTACACCCGTCGGGACCTCATGCAGCACTTTGGAGTCAGTCGGGACACAATCAATGATGACATCACGGCCTTGCGGCAGGCGGGCTTGACCATAGAACAAGATGAGCAATACCGATTGGCCTTGCTACCAGAGCAAGACTTCAAAGAATTGCAGCATCTGCAGCCGCTAAGTGCAGAAGACAAAGCACGCCTAGCCAATGTGTTGCAATACTTACCCACCCGAGAAGCCATCTATCTCCGGAAAAAGTTGGAGAGTCTCTACGACTTTCAGCAATTGGGTTTGCGCGCCTTACGAAAGCCAGCCTTAGATCGCCTAGACCGTTTGACTACCGCCCAGAAAAACCGCCGGCAGGTCACATTAGAAAACTATCGAAGTCGCAGTAACCAAGTCAGCGATAGGGTAGTGGAGCCCTTTCACATCGATACCGAAAAAGACACCCTGCAAGCCTACGACGTCAAATTAGGCGACTCCCGTCACTTTAGGCTATCGCGGATTGAGCGAGTTCAACTGAGTGACGCCTCTTGGCAATACGAAACAGCCCATCGAGTAAAAATTACAGACGTATTTCGGATCGCAGATAACCAGCAAGTCAACGTACACCTACTGTTAGATATCTTCGCCTACAATTCCCTCACCGAAGAATTCCCCTTAAGTCTCACCTATCTCGAAAAAGGAGCTGCAGACAACACCTACGATTTCCAGTGTAAAGTCAACCATCAATTCATCGGTATCAGCAACTTCATCCTCAGCAATGCCGCTCACGTAGAGATCCTCTCCCCCGTAGCCTTACGAGAAAAAATTCGAGTCAAAGCAGAAGAAATAGCCCAAAAATTCAAATAAAATAGGGGGGTGGGGCAAAAATCGCCCTAGGTAGGCCTTCATATTGGGAACAGAAACCCAATCCCCCCTAAAGATGAAAGAACGGCTACAAGTAGAAGCAGACGGAACCCAAGTATATCTGAGTGCGTTAGCCTTTGCCAACGGATCAGAAGCTTGGAGTGTTCGGGCCTTCAATGCCAGCCGTAAGCAATACCAAATGCGGGATGCCTATTATGACATTGGGGTTCCGAGATGGATACGCCATGTACCCATCCCATTGGTAAGCGGGAAGGGCATCCCCACCATTATGTATCTAGATTTGCTAGCCATGCGAAAGCTGGGGATTAATAATGGCAGCATCAAACAAGCCATGATCTTTCAGGTACACCATTTAGAGAGTGTACTGCAAATGTTGGATCATCAGAGAAAACACTGGCGGGGAAGCATAGAAGATCAATTTAGGACCACCCGACTTTATCAAATGCGCGCCATCACACTCCTACAAAGTGGACATCGCATCAAAAACATACAGCTCATCGGCGGACAGCAGCTACCCATCGGATCGGTAATAGCCGAAGCCCCAGGATATTTGGGAAAAGGAGTAATAGATGAATTGCTACATCAATACAAAGTTACCCTGAGAACCCGAGTGCCGTGGCGGTTCAATGTAAGACTGCAGCTAGAAGCCCTATGAGGAAAAAGTAAATAACGAGAGCGTACTTTCCGAGGGCTGGCCGCGAGGCCAGCTTTCTTTTCTGGGAATAAGTAGTGCAACACTACTTATAGCAAGTGCTCCGTTGAAGATATTTTATCATCTATAAATTCACAAATATGTGCGCTCCAAAAGCCTATCACACACTCATTCAGCTTGACCAGAAGAAGATAAGGTTGTTGCTTCCATTCCTGTTTCTGGCCATTCTAAGTTCCTGTGACAGCCTGACGGCTCCTAGGATTGTCCTAGACATCGACAACCCAACAGAAGAGCCTTTAACCTTATCCATCAATGGGATCGTCCTGCAAATCCAACCCTTGACTACGCAGCCATACCTTTGTCAAGGATCAGAACACCAGATCCAATTTGGGGAAATAGATACCCTCCTGCAGTTTTATAAAACAGGACGTTATCTCTTGAATCCAAGCTTAACTACCTATATAAAAGAAGAACTGACCTATCGGAAACCAGGAGGATCTACCCTTGGAGCCAATCCGATAAGCCCGAAGATACCCATCCAGAAACTAGCACTGAATGACAGTCTAACCATTGTAGGCCCTTACAAAGCCTATCATGAGACCCTATTAATTGGCGATTATCACTGGAATCCAGCAGATCCGCATCTGCCAACAATAACCTCAGAAAGCTTCGTACCACAGCAAAGAATCCGGCTACACAGAATCCAAGATTTCATGAAACAGGCCGCCCGTCATTTTGGACAGGTAGCACAGCACGTAGAACAAGAAGCATTAGATCTATTGTATCCCATCAAGCCATTTCACGAAAAAGCCTATCAGCAAGACAGAGAAAAGTTGCTACAGCGGCAGCAGGAACAAATGGCCATCATGGAATTCCGAGTCAATGGCAGATCCAGTCTATTGTACAAGGATTCGGGGGATAGTCTGATTTATGCCGACAATCGTGGACTTCGAAGCATTTACAGTCTATCAAGCAAGGAAAACCTAAGCCCAGAACAGCAAAACCTTTGGGACAAGGCTCGATCCTTCAACTGGGATCCTAGGCGCAGTACGATAGCGTCCCAAAAAGTAGAAACCTTCCCACCCATCGGAGAAAACGAAGTCTGCCATCACTACTATATCGAAGGTCAGCGCTATACCGCCTGTATGCCTTTCCCAGAACTAGCTCGACAAATGTGGGCCCCACTAGGGAATCAATCCTGGCGCATGAAATACGGGCAAGCCAAGGCAGCCATTGCCTTAGTCAACCTCTAATAAGCTAAGCGTATTAAAACACACACCACTTAAAACATAACAAAATGACAGCAGCGCAATTGGAAAAATTAGAAGACTACAAAAGCTTCATAGATAAGAAGATACTCACCTATAGTACTGGGACCGCCTTATCATTCATTGTTTTCGGCATCCTCCCAGCCGGCTGTTTACCCCATCGCAATGCCATAAGAGCAGGAGCAGGAGCCCCCAGTCTCATGGAGCAGATTGGGCCACTAGGATTTCTGCTACTAATCCTATTGAGTGCCATTGGAGCGGCGTGGTACATCATGGAGAAATACAACTACACGAAGGTCAAAAAAGACCTCAAGCAGAAAGAGCTAGTACAAGGAACCACGAAGCTCCAGCATATAGAAAAGCGGCCATCCTTAGACAAAACCGCCTTGAAAGTATGGCTAGGACCGGCACCAAATGCGATCACAGCCTATTATTGGGCAGATGAAGATAGTTTTCCGAATCTCGATACCGGGCAAGAAATCTCGATCGTAGCTAGCAAGTTAAGTCGTGTAATTGTAGAAATTTAGGTAGTTGCTTAGCATATTACTCAGATGTATTTTTCTGACATGAAAATATCAACTGAGTAAAAATAAACACCTCTACAGATAATAGATGGTCCCTGAAATCGGCAGTTTAATATTGCATCTTCCGAGAACCGATCTATTCTTACGTTCACAGCCTACTAATCATTATTTTAGGAGACATTGATTCACTCCTAAATCCACAACAGATATGACTCCCACCAACCACAGAGTAGAAATTTTAATGAAGGAAATGGATATGATCCAGAAGAACATTCACAACCTGGACAACATCATCTTTAGAATGAAGAACTTCGCCTTTGCTTTTTGGGGAGGCGCCTTGTACTTAATCACAGAACACCTCACAGAGGGGACAGGCATGAAGACCAAGTGGTACCTAGCCTGCACGGCGGTGATTCCAGTGGTCTTTTGGATCATACATACTCGGTGGCAGCGACATATCGACATGAGTTCAAAGCGGGAAAAAATGATTTCCTACTTCATCAATAGTCCAGCCTTTACTCAATGGATAGCAGGAGACCCAGCCATTCAGTTTCCATTATACGACATCTGCGGCTGGATCTATACGACCGAGGCCACTGAGGAAGGCCAAAAGAAAACCAAAGAATCCAAGATTCCAACTTGGGATAGATTTAAAATCAAAATCGAAGCATCTTACCTACTGGACCACAGTGACGGCCGCTGGTGGAAGCTACTATTTTACAAAGACGCTGCCTGGTATTATCCAATCATGTTGCTATTCTCCATTGGGTTTGCGGTTGTCTATTAAGTATGGGGATTGCAGGTGAAAAACACCTGCAACGGGCGTGAAGAATCCATTGTAAAAAGGGACAATCTTTTTCTTACCAATACCCAATGAAGTATATAGCAATCAGCAAAAGTTAAGAACAAATGAGCAAACCACCCTCCCTTATTAAAGGCAACTTAGCTGCATGAAATACCTTTGCCTGCTGTTTTGCCTTGCTGGATGTATCCTATTGCAAACTTGTGGAATCAAAAAAACGGGATGGAGTACCATGCCATCCTACAACATCCTCTTTATCGCAGTGGATGATCTCAATGATTGGACCGGCTTTTTAGGAGGGCATCCCCAAACATTGACACCACATATGGATCGATTAGCGGCAGAAGGGATGGTCTTTGAGCGGGCCTATTGTGCTGCTTCTGCATGCAATCCAAGTCGTGCCGCCATTATGTCGGGCTATCGTCCTTCCACTACTGGAGTCTACCACAATAAGGATAAGATGTTTGATTTTCCGATGATGCAAACCGCAGATATGCTTCCACAGTATTTTTCCAAACATGGATATAAAACCCTGTCCCGCGGCAAGATCTATCATACCCCTAGCACCGGTAAGCACACCTGGGATGTGTGGTCCAATCGTACGGGAACTTACGGTCAGGTTGAGCGGGAAAAAGGTTATATGGCTAATGGTATCCCTATGGGAGAGATGGCAGACAATATGGACTGGGGCCCTACTGATGCGGCTATCGAAGAGACCCCCGATTTCCTGAATGCCGACTGGGCAGCACAGCAATTACAGCAGACGCAGGATAAGCCCTTCTTTATGGCCGTAGGGATCTTTCGCCCCCACCTCAAATGGCATGTCCCACAGGCTTTCTTCGACAAATTTGATCCCGCCGAGTTGGAACTGCCATTGGTAAATGAGCAGGACCTCGATGATGTGCGTGATGAACAGAAAGCGACTCAAGAATATCGAACCATTCAGAAATACGGAAAACAAGCTGAGGCTATTCAAGCCTATTTGGCCAGCATCAATTACGCAGATAGCTGCATTGGACATCTGTTGGAGGCCCTCCGTGCAAGTAGGTATCGCGATAATACCATTGTGGTACTTTGGGGAGATCATGGCTGGCATTTGGGAGAAAAGTTGCGCTACAAGAAATTTACCCTCTGGGAAGAAGCCTGCAGAATGCCATTAATCATTAAGGTGCCTGGATTGACGGAGCCGAATAGCCGTTGCCAACGTACCGTTAACCTAGTGGACCTGTATCCGACCCTGGTGGATCTGGCACAATTACCTCCTAATGAGCAAAACGAAGGCAGAAGCCTATTCCCTTTACTGAAGCAACCACAGACGTCTTGGGATTACCCCAGCCTTACCCAAATGGGAGAAGGTCGGCACACCTTACGAAGTGAACGATTTCGATATATTAAATATCAGAATGGAGCGGAAGAACTCTATGACCACGGAGTTGACTCCCTGGAATGGACCAACCTAATTGATAATCCCGATTATGATAGCCATCGGGTGGAACTAAGTAAGGCCCTTGAAGAGCTATTAGAAACACAGAAGTAGGATGGGTTCTGCTCCATCTCCAAAACAGGAACGACATGAAGAAGCTTAAATGGATTACCTTCCTTCTATTCCTCCTTGCTAGTGGTAGGGTCTGGACGCAGGAATGGAAAATGGAGACCGCACCGCTGCTTACGCCTTGGGCCGAAGAAATAGACCCCAATGCTGTACTACCAGAATACCCCCGCCCCATGATGGTCCGTCCCGATTGGATTAACCTAAATGGCTTATGGGAATTCCAAGCCGCTCGTGAAGGTGAACGTCCGCCCTTTGCCCAGCCGTTGGAGGATCAGATATTGGTACCATTCCCCTGGGAATCGGCATTATCTGGAATTCGGCAGCAGCTTCCTTCATTCCGGGCCTTCTACCGGCGCAGCTTTCAGCTGCCCGCGAACTGGCGAGAGGAACGTGTATTGCTACACTTCGGCGCGGTAGATTGGGAGGCCGTGGTGTATGTAAATGGCCGATGTGTAGGGTTGCATCAAGGGGGCTATGACGCATTTTATTTTGATATTACGGCCTACCTGGAACAAGGACCATTACAAGAGTTGATCGTTGCAGTGTATGATCCCGGGAATAGCGAAGGGGTAACGGTGGGTAAGCAAAACAACAGCCGCTTTGCCGATCCGCAGCGATATGCCTACAGCCCCGCCTCTGGTATCTGGCAAACGGTTTGGTTGGAAAAGGTCCCAGAAAAATATATTACCGACTTACGTATGGTGCCAGATGTGGATAATGAAGAGGCTGTCATCACGGTCAACACCTCTACCCATGAAATTGGCGCAGCTTCCGTAGTGGTAGAAGCTCTAGTGGAGGAGGAGGTCATTGCTATCGCCAAAGGCGATATCAATGCACCGCTTCATCTCCCACTGCCAAACCCCAGACTTTGGTCCACAAGCGATCCTTTTCTATACGATCTCAAGATAAGTTTGGTAGAGGAGGGGAGGAGTATCGATGCCGTTACCTCCTATCTAGGTATGCGCAAGATTAGCCTGGCCCCTTACAAAGGCATTCAACGCCTGATGCTCAATGATGAATTCTTGTTTCAAATGGGCCCTTTGGACCAGGGATATTGGCCAGACGGTATTTACACAGCTCCCACGGACGAGGCCTTGAGCTGGGATATCGCAGAGACCAAGCGTTTAGGCTACAATATGATTCGGAAACACATTAAGGTTGAACCACAACGCTGGTACTACCATTGCGACCGATTGGGCATACTGGTGTGGCAGGATATGCCTAGTACTTTCAAAAAGCGAACGGAAGAAGAGAAGAATATTTTTGAGTTAGAGTTGCACCGAATGATCAAGTCACATTGGAACCATCCTTCCATAGTGAACTGGATCATTTTCAATGAACATTGGGGCGCCTATGATGTGGAGCGATTGACGGAGTCGGTGATGGCCCTGGACCCCTCTCGGCTAGTAACGGGCAACAGTGGCATTGACGCCGGCAAGCCGGATGTCGATTATGAAGTCGGGCATATCAAAGACAATCACAGCTATCGACCGCCTTCAACACCCTTTGGCAACAATAAGAGAGCGATTGTCAATGGTGAATACGGTGCCATTGGATATCTGCTGGATGGGCATGTCTGGGATACCGATGGCCCCTGGGTGCACTACAATTATGAAGGTAAAGAGGCCGCCACTACAGAGTATGTACGCTTCATTGAGATGATTCACAAATTTCAAGAAGAAGGCTTGAGTGCTGCTGTGTATACTCAATGGACTGATGTTGAAAATGAAATGAATGGAATCTATACCTATGATCGCAAGCGAATCAAATTGGATAAAGACAAGCTTACCGAAGCAAATCAATCGACTTATGCGGAGGATCGCCTAAAGAGGAAATATAAGTCCTCCTATCGCTAGTGGAATGCCAAGCAAAATCATGGAGAT
Organism: uncultured Lewinella sp.; assembly: GCA_913057785.1. Lineage (GTDB taxonomy): Bacteria > Bacteroidota > Bacteroidia > Chitinophagales > Saprospiraceae > DT-111. The sequence goes on from CAJXPD010000252.1 coordinate 10,940, forward strand.
AGAAAGTGAACACACCCAAGTGACCAAGAATCCTTAAACAAAATGAAGAACTTACTTTTCCTGCTCTTAGTATGGCTTCTCATCTTTGGTTGTACAAGTCCCAAGGACGATAAACTACCATCGACAGTAAGTCCCAATGTTCTGTTCATTACCGTCGATGACATGAACAATTGGGGAGTAAAAAATTATTACCCTGCGGTTAAGATGCCTTATTTCGAGGCCATTAAAGGGGAGGCGGTCAACTTTACGAAAGCGGTCTGTTCCGCGCCGGTCTGCGTGCCTTCGCGGGCAGGCTTTATGAGTGGTATAGCTAACTACCGATCAGGGGCTTACTACAATGGCTGTGATCCTTGGCGTCGTTCACCCTTGCTGCGGGAAGCGGAGACTATTCCGGAATGTTTCAAAAGGAATGGATATACAACCTTTGGGCGCGGCAAAATCTTTCACGCTAAACTAGAAGCGGGTAGGGAAGAGGCGATGTTTGATAATCGCCCAATTTTTAAGGGTGGGTTTGGACCCTTTGGAGAGGAAGCCTCCTGGGTAGGCGGGCAGGGTAAATTCCAATCTGTCAAGGCTTGGGAGGGCCCCGATACGGACTTTCCCGATGTGCAGAATGCTGATGCTGCCATTGCTTTTTTGCAGCAGGCGCATGCTGCCCCCTTCTTTTGTTATCTGGGATTGTGGCGGCCTCACACTCCTTATACTGCTCCCAAACGTTTTTTCGATCTGTACGATGAAGCTGACTTGCCTTATCCTGCGGGTTATTTGGAGGGAGATCAAGCCGATGTTCCAGAAATGGGCCGGGATCTGATCGACTCTCTAGGCTTTTTCGGCAAGACAATGGAGGAGCGTCGGGAAAACTTTAAACGAATAATCTATGGATATGCCGCTACATCCTCTTTTGCAGATTGGTCTGTCGGGCGTGTCATCGAGGCCTTAGATCAGTCACCTTATGCCGCAAATACGATTGTAGTCATTGCTTCAGATAATGGCTACCATATGGGGGAAAAGGACAAATGGCAAAAAGGCACCCTATGGGAAATGTCTGCCTATTCACCGCTTTTAATCCGACTACCTCAGGGCAAAAAGATGGAACTGCGACATACAGTAAGTTTATTGGATATTTACCCCACTTTGATTGATTATTGTCAGTTGGAGGCTCCTGCTCATCAGCTGGACGGAACCAGTCTTTTACCGCTCATCGATGATCCTACTTTAGCTCGAGATCCTAGTTTTATGACTTATGGAGAAAATTACTCTTCTGTATATGATGGCCACTATCGTTATATCCGTTATCCCGATGGTTCGGAAGAGCTATACGATCATAGAAAAGACCCTTACGAATGGGATAATATTGCAAAGGAGGAATACCGTGAAGTGATGCAGAATCTTTCCAAAAGCATACCCGCCACATTCGCTCCGATGCTAGGAGGACGGACAGAAGCGCAGCAAAAGATTAAGGGATTACCGATGATGCCAGGTGGTACATAATTCTTTCCTAGTAGTAGTCTTTTTCCAAGACACTATTCATGCTCTACTATTCATTTCTATTGCTTTATTAGACTTGTTTTGGAATTTTGTTCGGCAAAGTTTCTGTTTAGACGTATTTTCATCGCTAAATAACTACATATATTAACATATAATTTGGATGTGTAGATTTTGACTTATGCCAACAAATTAGGAAACCTTGCTGATCGACTAGTACAAGAAGAGTCATCATTTTGCCAACACATCCAGCCTAGCCTTACCAAATAAGCATTAAGCATTTGCTCAAATTCAGTAAATATTAAATCGCTTATATATGCATTCATCTAGTTTATTAAAACAAATGGCCAGTGTGCTAAGCTTAATCTTTTTCGGGAGTTTTCTACTGGCACAGGACATCTCAGGAGTGGTTACTTCTGAGGGAGGTGAGCCGCTGATAGGGGCTAACGTCTTGGTGGAGGGTACAACCACCGGTACAGTAACAGATATAGAAGGTAAATTTTCACTTTCTGTAACGGATCCTCGAGGGAGTATTCTTTCCTTTTCTTACATCGGATACACTACCAAGGAGGTCGTCCTAAATGGACAATCTTACTTGGAAGTTTCACTAGAAGCAGACTATAGTCAGTTGGAAGAAGTCGTTGTAGTGGGTTATGGTGCTGTTAAGAAAAAAGACTTAACGGGAGCCGTTTCCTCCGTAGACAGTGAAGATTTCATTAAGGGATTCAATAATACCCCAGAGCAGCTGATTCAAGGCAAAATTGCCGGTGTCCAGATCACCAATGGAGATGGTACTCCCGGTGGTGCTGTTCGTATCCGAATCCGTGGTACCACTTCCATTCAGTCGAACAACGAACCGCTATATATCATTGATGGGGTACCGATCGGTTTGGGAGGAAGTAGTGCTGATGGGGTTCGTGACAATGTAGTGGAGACCAATGCGGTGTCTTTCCTTAATCCAGATGATATTGAAACCATCGATGTCCTGAAAGGCCCTTCTGCCATTGCAATTTACGGCTCTAGGGCTGCCAATGGAGTGGTTATTATTAATACCAAGAGCGGCAAGGAAGGAAAAGGCTATATTTCTGTCGACACACGTATCAGTCAGGCGTCGCCCGCCAATTTGGTAGATGTACTGAGCGCCAGTGAGTATAAAGGTCTCTTGAATGATTATGGCTTACCCATTAATGATGGCGGAGCAGCTACCAATTGGATGGAAGAAATCACCCGCAATGCTTTGATTCAATCTCACTCTATTAGTGCCGGTGGAGGTTCTCGAAATTCGTCCTATTTCGCGTCCCTGGGGTATATAGAAGAGGAAGGAGTGATCATCGCAAATCAAATGGAAAAGCTAACCGGAAGAGTTAAGTTTACCCAAAAAGCGATAGATGATCGACTTACTTTTGGCATCAATTTATCAGGTGCAAATATCAACTATCAGAATGGGCAGGTGACACCCAATAATGGTGGAGGTTCTAGACCTGGAAACATGGGCATGGCGGTTCGTTTCAACCCTACTCAACCCGTATTTAATCCCGATGGCTCTTACAATGAGCTGGAATTTCCCAGCCGTGAGGTTTGGAATCCGGTGGCAATGTCAGAGCAGCCCATCGACGATCTTCATGAGGAAAATATACTGGCCAATATCACTACTGATCTTAAAGTTTTTGACTTCTTGACCGCAGGGGTCAACCTGGCCTACACGAATAACAATACGGAGCGTAATATCTATTATCCGATCGACTCCCAATTTGGTGCTCAAACGCGAGGTAAAGCCATCAAGCGTACCGCTAGGAATTACAATAACCTTATAGAGACCACCCTTAACTTCAATAAGGCGATTGGCAGAAACACCTTATCCGCCTTGGCCGGGTACTCTTGGCAACGTTTTTTTAGTGAAGGGCAGGCCGCTGAAGCTGAGCAATTTATTACAGATAACTTCTCTTACAATCGCCTGCAAAGTGCGGGAGTTCTTTCAGAGGCCCCAAGTTCCTTCAAGAATTCCAACACGCTGATCTCCTTCTTTGGCCGGGTCAACTATAATATTAGTGAAAAATACCTGCTGACGGCGACGGTTCGCCGAGACGGTTCTTCTCGTTTTGGGGAAGAAAACAAATGGGCAAATTTCCCGTCGGCAGCCATCGCTTGGAGAGTGAGTGAGGAAGACTTTTTAAAGGGACTAGACTGGTTGTCCAATCTGAAACTCAGATTGGAATACGGGGCTGTAGGCAATCAAGGGATTGGCAATTATCTTTCTCTAGAAACGCTCTCTGCCACCAATCGCCAGTACAATATGGGCAATGGCAACTTCGTGACGACTGTATTGCCCGACCAGTTTGCCAATCCGGACCTAAAATGGGAAACAACGACCACCTATAATGTAGGCCTGGACTTTGGCTTCATTAATGGTCGATTGAGTGGTTCTCTAGATTTTTACACAAGAGAAACCTCGGATTTACTACTCAATTTCATCGTGCCTAGCCCCACCGTAGTAAGTACGATCACTGACAATGTGGGAGAAATGGTAAATACTGGTATTGAACTAGGATTAAATACGGTGATTCTGGAACCTAGAAATGGATTGGGGCTAACCGTCGATGCCAACATTGCTTTTAACAGGAATGAGGTAACGAATTTATCCGGAGCTATTTTCGGTACCGATGCCATAAGCTACTGGTCGTTGATCGGCCCTGGCTTTGTGGGGGATAATGCTTTCCAAATCGAAGTAGGGCAACCCATCCATAGTTTTTTTGCCTTTAGATACGCTGGCATGAATGACAATGGAGAAGAACTATTCTTTGATGAAGAAGGGAATCAGGTGACCGTCGGGAATGGTAATCCAGTATCGGAGTACATTGGTCAGGCTATTCCAAAGTACAACTGGGCCATTACCCCAAACTTGACCTATAAGAATTGGGACCTCAGTCTGTACGTCCGAGGAGCCGGTGGGCATAAGATCGTTAATAATACCGTAGCCTCTTTGGGACAGACTTCGTGGCTAGGTAGCGGCTACAATATCGTAGATGGTGCCATTACGGAGGAAAATACGCCTGGTACCACCCACGAATATTCCGATCGTTTCATCGAAGATGCTTCCTTCATTAGGATTGATAATTTGTCATTAGGTTATACTTTTTCAACAAGCAAAGCCAAGTATATCAGCAGGGCAAAGGTCTACGCGGCGGTGCGTAACCTGGCCTTGATTTCCGATTATTCCGGCCCTGATCCAGAGGTTTACTCTTATGCTAGGGGGAATAATGGGTTGAACGGAGCTTTTGGTGTCGACTATTTGTCTTACCCAAGGCCCCGGATCTACACCTTGGGACTGAGTATTACTTTCCAGTAAAACAGGAGAGTCTATTGTCACACCACACAAACCTTACAATAAATTATGAAAAATATAAAGCTTACACTCTTATCAATAGTTTTCCTTTGTGCAGGCGCCTGCACGGATCTGGATGAAGAGTTATTCGATCGAATCGGTTCCCAGGACTTCTACAAGACGGAATCGGATTTTCAGGCCGCTGTGGCTACGGTCTATCAGCATATGACCAACTTTTCGTTTTGGTATACCATTGTCATGGATAATGCTTCAGATGCCCTGACAATCTATACCCATACCGGGGGCTGGAATAATGATCGTCATCGCAGAACAGACACTCACCAATTAAGAGCCTCAGATGATCGACGTTTTCCACTAAATCAGGCTTGGAACAACATCTTCGATGGCATAGCTAAGGCCAATTCGACTATTATAAGCTTAGAGGAAAATGCAGCAGAAGGGGCGCTCAAAAACCAATTTTTGGCTGAGGTAAAAGCCCTGCGGGCTTGGTTCTTTTTCTTGGGAATGGATGTGTATGGCGATATGCCGCTGGTGACTACAGCTTTTCCAGACCCTACGGATCTACCCACTCGAACCTCTAAAGCGGAAGTATTCAATTTTGTAGAACAGGAATTGCTCTTTGCGATCGATAATCTACCAAGTGGCCTCGATCCAGCCCGTTTCCCGCGCATTAATGAGGAGACAGCAAGAGCGATATTGGCTCATTTATATATCAATGCTGAGGTCTTTTCCGGAAAGGAACGCTGGCAAGATTGTATTGCTCAATGTGATGCTATCCTAGGAGCGTCTGGCTACAGATTGGCGGACAGCTATTTCGATCTATTCAAGGTGAATAACGCCAATCAAATGCACGAAATGCTGTTTTACGTGGATCATGAACCTGGTATCTCTGGTGGTTCCGTTCCCACGGTAAGGCATTGCCTGACCCAGCCCTGGGTGAATGAATTCTTTCCGAATCTACCTTACAATGTATGGAATGGGCCAGCTGTGCAAATGTCGTTCTGGGATCGTTATGATCTTGATGATCAAAGGCGAAATGAAGGTTTTCTGATTGGGCAACAGAAAAATCAGGACGGAACAGATATGGTCGATCCCAATGGGATTCCAGTTAACCACACTCGAGAATTCTTCTTACGCCCTAGCGATGCTCCGGATGATTCTGATTATCTCGGGATCTACGAGGGTATTCGGCCTTTTAAGTTTGAACCGGATGTGGGGGCTGTTAATGCAGATCAGGGCAATGGCTTCCCCGTTATCCGCTTGGCAGATATCATCCTCCAGAAGGCAGAATGCTTGATTAGACTGAATGGCCCCAATAGTACTGCTGATGAACTGATCAACCAGGTGCGCGCCAGGGTCTTCAATCCGGCGAAGCCTCTGACCAATGCTACCCTAGATGATGTGTATTGGGAACGTGGCTTCGAATTGTTTGCTGAAGGGCACCGCAGAAGGGATCAGATCCGGTTTGATCGTTTTCATTTGGCTGGTGACTTCCATGCTGAACACGATCGCCAGTTCAATATTTGGCCAATTCCGCAAGACCAGATTAATGCCAACCCTAATCTTCAACAAAATCCCGGTTATTAGCCAGTAGGACTATGTTGAAGAGAGGTTGACCGTTGCTCGAAATACCGGCAGGAACAGGTGCTAAGGTGACTGAGATGAAGGGCAAGGATCACATCCTTACCTCGTCTCAGTGCCTTTGATTTTGGGTAGTACGAGATTTGCTGGTCTAATTTGTACCTGGGTTTGGCCAATATTCAGCGTACTTCTTCAACTCAAATGCTGGAACTACAAGACTAGAAGCCATCTCAAAAACATCCTTTGCGCTGCAAAAGGACCTTTTGAAGACATATTTCGTTGCAAAAAGCGTCGCGTAGCTAAGGCTATCCGGCCTGGCGGGCCCGACAGGTGCTC
>CAJXPD010000253.1 GCA_913057785.1 uncultured Lewinella sp.
TGAAAGCGACTGGTCAGAGATCTGGCGTTTTGAGACTACCCTCATGACTGACATCCAAGAGTTAACCGCTAAACACAATTTGAGGGTATTTCCCAACCCGGCACAGGAGGTGCTGTTTATTGAATTTAATAGCAAAAGGTCTGTGAAGACTGATGTATGGATCTATAGTGCTGCGGGGCAACGAATAGGCTCTACCCAACAGCATGTTTACGAAGGCGGTAATCGCTTGGAGATCTCTTTATCTTCTCTTCCTCCTGGAATCTATCTATTTCGGGTGATAGGGGTAGACCTGCATCTATATGGGAAGTTTTCCAAAGAGTAACCCTACTTAACTAGCGGCCGCTAATCATGCTGCGTTTTCTCGGCAGCATCACAACCTGCTGACGCCTGTCTTTCATGGTGCTTTGAAAGACCTGGTATCCCTATGCACCTTTTTCAAATTCGACAGCTCATTTTTTCATCTTATAAAAGTTTTAATAATGAAAAATCTGAAGTTTTATATGATTACCATCCCCTTCTTACTGGTATTTAGCTGTGGCCCGGATGATGATATGATGACTCCATCTATTCAAGAGCCCATTGCTTCTTTTGACATAAGCAAGCTTACACCGGAAGTTGGGGAGACCGTTACTTTTTCTAATACTTCTCAACATGCGACTTCCTACAGCTGGGATTTTGGAGATGGGAATAAATCAACCGAAAAGTCGCCGTCTCATGCCTTTGCGGCTATTGGCACTTTTACGGTTTCTTTAACGGCGACTGGGGAGGGAGGCACCAACTCGATTTCAAAAACGATCGATGTGATGGCCATCCCGCCCCAAGCTGACTTTATCATGGATAAATCAACGGCTGAGGTAGGGGAGCCGGTTACCTTCACCAATCTTTCTGAAAATGCGACCAGCTATGAATGGGATTTTGGGGATGGGAATACTTCTACTGATGCAGAACCGACCCATGCTTTTGCGGAAGTGGGTACTTACACTGTGCAACTTACGGCACTGGCCGAGGGGAAGACCCATTCTACTTCTATGTCTATTGAGATCACTCCTCCTTCCAATCCCCTGCTGGGGACTTGGAACTTGGTCAGCGGTACTTTCCAGGGTACGGCTATTGCTGACTTATCTGGATACCGAACTTTTGGGGATGAGGAGGTTAGCGGGGGTAATTGGACTGGGGATTCTAAGTGTAGTATGAACCAAGGAAGTGATAGAGGTTTTGTGAGTGGGGCCTACGAAATCGCTGGCAATACCCTCAAGTATGGATATGGTTTAACTAACATTTCCTGGACCAATAATACCGATAACTTCAGCAGATTTGGTGTGGTTGGCCTCGGACTGCAAGATGTTGAGTATGCTGTTTCCGATAGTGTCTTGACAATTACTGGAGTGAATGCGCATGGGACTACAGTGCTACAGTACGAGAAACAATAAACTTCTAGTCTACCTGAAAAGGTTTCAAACTTTCTGGAAGGTCGACTTCAAATGGCCATGAATGCCATCGATCGTCATTAAAGCGCTAGGGCGAATCTGTCAGTACCAACGGGACTCCTATAATTGGATAGCTGCACCTGACTGAACCACTTATGCTTTTGATTTGCTAGTTGTTCCGACAGAACACATGCGCTTGGGGTTAGGGTGCTCGACATTAGAGCCCCTAGTCCTTTCTTTCTACGTAGTTTCTAACTACGCAAAAAACCACCTCCGCTCTGCGTAGTTTCTAACTACGCAAAATGCCGCTCCCTCATCCAGTAAACCTCCCTGGATTTACCGTATCTTTACTGAGTCCATCTAAATCAACCCAAGGATATCCCCTTACCTATGAAATTTACAAAGAAGCGCCTCCTTCAATTTATCCAATACTGGCTGATCCTATGCCTTTGTTGCTCTTCGTTTTTTGTTAAGGCTCAATATTTTGCCCTTCCAGCTCAGAGTCGAGAATACCTTTCTTTTCAAAACCCAGCTAATGTTAGCCCAGAAAAATGGAGGTTTTTACCGTCGGAACAGCAGTCTCCTTGGTCTTTTAGCAAGCTGAGCATAGCTCACCTCCATTCGCCACTTGAGGAATCTGGGGAAGGGAATCGCTCTTACTTGTTTTCTCTCAATACGCATTGGGCACCTACCCGAGAGCAGAATGCTAGAATTGTATTAGGAGCTAACTTATTTTCTGATCAGGCGGGTAGACTCCAAACCTTTATGGGAGGACTCAATTTAGGCGTGATCCTGCCTGTTGGGCGATACCGGGACACGCATTATAATGGCATTGCGATCGGCATTGGTTATCACTACAATAGCCTCAGCATTCGAGATCCGGGTAGTTTGGTTTTATTTGATCTTGGGGGGGACGCTTTGATTGATGGGTTTAACAACTCTATAGCGCATCAATGGACCGGAGGAATCTTTTACTATGATCGGTTTTCTACAGCAGGTCTGGATCTTAAATACTACATGGGCGCCTCTTGGGGCTTTCAGGTCAATGGCAAGCATGCTGTGCAGGCTCTGGCCGCGGCCAGGTTCTTTCACTTTACGGCTGGAACTTATGTCTATCTGGCTAATGCCAATTTCTTGGAGCCCTATGTTTTGTGGGAAAATAGAGAAGGATTGCCGGACTTACGAGATTTTGGACTTAGGTGGCATTTCTCTTTGTCTGAGGCGTACAATTTGTATCTCGGTGGAGGAATACAGTTTCCGAGTGAACGCTATATCCAAGAATTATCAGAACAAGTTTGGCATTTTGAATTGGGTTATGCTGATGTCTCGGCGAAAAGGATTGGGTGGCAACTAGGACTGGGCTATGTACCCCGGAATCAAAGTCGACTGATTAATACCCTCGAATTGAATGCTGCCTTAACTTGGCGCTAAGCCCGCCACTTGTTGCGTGTTTCCCACCAATCAGCCCCTCTTTCCGCCGCCACTTGTTGCGTGTTTCCCACCAACAAGTACATCCCCCTAACGCTCCCGAACGATTAATAGATTCCCGCGCTTTTGATACTTTTCATTGAGTTTGATGAAGTAACGGTAATTGTCAGTGGGTAATGGACTACCATCCCTGGCCGTTCCCTCCCAACTATTGTCGTAAGGACTGGCGTAATACACAGTTACTCCTCTTCTGTTTTGAATGATCAACTCATTATTGGGGTAACGCTCAGGTGCATATTCTATAGCTGGTATGACGAAACGATCATTAAGATTGTCGCCATTTGGAGAAATGGCATCGGGGATGGCACTCAGTACTTGATTTTGACTAGGGTCTTTTGGTAACAGATAGACGGTGGCGGTGCTACATTCATCACAAGCCTCATTGCACAACTCATATTGAAAGGACAGCTCACCTGCAGCCAATCGAGGTAAGTTCACGATGATAGTCCGCCTTCTTTCTTGCTCTATTGTTACCGGCAATGAAGAAGAAAATTGACTCAGGTCTATATTCCACTGGACGCCTTCTGGTAGTATATCATTGTTCAACACTGATATCTCGACTACCTGATTCGTACCGGAATAGAATAGGGTGTCATCTATTGCTAGGGCTTTCGGCGAGCGCCAAACCACCAGGGTATCTGTATCGTGAGCAGGACAGCGATCGGTAGCAATAGTCCAGAGAAATACATTTTCTCCTTCTGCTAGTCGGGGACTCCAGTCTGGTAAAGGGGAGGAGTTGCCGTTTGAGAGATCCGTCCACCTTCCTGTATACATATAGGGGCCGTCAGGAAAGCTGCCTGCTAGCTGAGTTTCCTCTTCACAAGTGAATTGATCCGGACCTGCATCTGCATAGCCCAAGTTGTTTGCGTCCAATATGCTCAGTTCGAGGAATATCGTGCTGTCGCAGCCTTCCGCATTATTTAATTCGATTTCGTATTCACCAGCGGTCCGAAATTCCATTCCATGGATAAGCGTGTCTTGCCCTCCGCATAGGGTCACTTGTATCACTTCGAAGGTGGCCTGACACACCTTCAGTTGAATGGTATGTGTGCTTAGAATAGTACCCGAATCGAAAGTAGAATTGGTAATCTCACAGTGATAACTACCCTCGTCTTCTTCGGTAACCTCGGTGAATGGAATCCTATTATCAGTCAAGGTCCGATAAATCACTCCATTCTTGTACCATTTGTATGTGTTCACTGGACTGACAATTGAGTCGAAGTCTAGCCTGGCTGTAGTACTTTCCCCGGCATGTAGAATAAAAGTAGTGTCTTTGTATAGCTTTTTTTGAGGTTCGAAACTCCACCATACGCCTTGGTTGCCGATGTCCAGATTGGGTATGATATCATCAAAGGATAGTAGATTTTGCTCAATTCGACACCCCTCAAAGAATTGGGAACCCCAGCTTTCTATAGCTGCGTGCGATGGAAAGGCCTTAATGAGGTTATCACTGATGTCCAATCCCCTTAGCGGAAGTGAGGATAGATCAGGAAAGGATCCACTAAATTGGTTTTCAGATAAAGATAATTCCTGCAACTTAGTGCAATTGACTAATTCTGCTGGAACCGATCCACTGAAATTGTTTCCGTTCAGATTAAGTTGTTCTAGATTACATAGATTTCCAATGCTGGCAGGTATTGGGCCTCCCAGAAATTCTCCGTTTTCGTAAAGTAAAAGCTTCTTGAGTCGACATAATCCTCCTATAGATTCCGGTAGCTCTCCATTGAGATCATTCTGTTGTAATTCTAGTGCAAAAACACAACCATCTCTTACATCGAGTATCCTACTGTCCACTTCCCACTCTAGGTAAGGTTGTGCGGGATCCCAGGATTCTTTCCAGTTTGGACCCCCTGCTGACCAATACAGTTCCATCAATATCGTCGAATCCATTTGCGGATTACACTGACAATCACAAGTGCCTTCAGTTTCTTGAGTAGGAGCGGTAATGGTAACTTGGCCTTTGTCTTTAGCGAAGAAACTTACGACCACGATAATCAAGGTAGGGAGCATGATGGATACTTGGTTCATGACTACGGCTTGTTTTTTCTAAAGATCTTACTGGTACTTGTGGATGGATTTCTTAGCTGACGTACCTCCTGAATCCCATGCAGGCTTTTCGTGTTCTCCCAAATTTTCTGATAGATTTCATCTAGTTGTCGTGGGGCCTTGGGATCAAGGTGCTTGATCGCTTGTATGAGATGATGGGTGAAGATGCCTTGTTTCAACTCCACCTCATCTTCACCAGACTCTTGCCTTGGCCGACAGGAAAACAGCCCGCTGATGCCACTTCCTTGTAGCGTGAGGTCTTCTAGGTTCTCTATGGCCTGACCGCTGTAACAAGCGTCAATTAATAAGATCAGTTTTCCCTGGTAGGGTATAAAGTGCTTGATGATATCGGAAGTTAAAGAGACACCATAGTGTGGATTCTGGTCGATACTGTAGTCAGAGGCCCAGAAATGTAACTTTCCTTCTTGATCTACTTCTCCATGAGCTGAGAGATAGAGGAAGGTGATATCGTCTGCCTGACTGTCCTCTAGCTCCGAACGTAGCTGCCAAAAGTATCTCCTAATCGCGTCGTAGGTGGTCTGCCTTGGTGAATTCAGCAGACTGATCTCTGGTGCTGATGCCAAGCTTGAACCATGGTGGTTTTGTAGTACCTGTGCCATGGCCTCTGCATCGGCTGGCGGAAAATCGAGGCCATGACCGGGTACCCCAATGGAGATAATTCGACATCGGGGAGGTCTTGGCACTTCCACTTCAAAATCGGTTGTCCAGTTATTAAGATGAACATCTTCACTCCTTAAAATGGATGAAATGGAGTTGGATCCACTTTGGAAGGCATTTCTGGGGATATAAACCTCGTATATTTTGAAGACTGGAGTTTGCCGCCCTTGAAAACTTAGCGCGGCACTGAGCGTGTCCTTACTACCTGGTGATGGCCTACTTCGCTCTTGATGCCAACGGACGGCAACCGCTTCTTCGTTCACTTTTATATGACATTGATCAATAGCTAAGGTATGGGCGGATTTGATCATTAAGAGGAAAGAGTCTTTGCCTGCTACATAATGCTGGGATATGCTTTGTTGTAGTGCGTTCCATTCATGTTTGGGAAGCGGCGGAAGGTAAAGCAGAGTATCGTCTTTCATCACTTCGTGATCCGTAGCGGTTATACGGACAGCAACGGGGGTGTAATTGACGGCTAGGGTATCCATGATGTTCTTGTTGCTGAAACTTAAGTTGGTATCAGCTCGAGCAGACACAGGGGCTTCCAGTAGATCATATGGGTAAGGACTTTCCTTTGCTGGGGTCAGCTCAAAGTTTACCTGTCCGAAGTTTGCATCTCCTGGATTGATAATATGGATCCCGAGGTATAGCTCATCTATGTAGTATTGATAATATAAGTCTTTGAAGATCCCAAATTTTTTCAATTGTTCTCGTCTTTCCACCTGTATTCCTTGCTTGGAACCAACTATTTGGTAGATGTCTCGGCCTTCATCCAAGATTAATAGTTCTTGCCCTTTGATATTTGAGTGGGCGGATAGCTTTAATGTTGCTTTATTTTCCGGTGGTGGAATACTGGTTTTTATGTAAAATGACTTCGGGCGTCGGGCTTCGGCTTGGTAGGAACTGGTGTACCCACTTAAGAAAATACTGCCACCATTACGGCACAATATATATTGTCCGGCTTCTTCTCCGTAGCCATTTATACTGTCTAAATCTGCGGCGAAAACGGAGTCGGACTGTAAAATTTTACCATTGTAGTCGATTTGCATGAGGTAGGCATCTCCTCCTCTTTCTTGTAATTGTCCAGTTATGATGTAAGACTTGCTATCAAAGGGTGTTATATCATTAATGATCCGATTTTGGAAGGCTACCACTGTATCGACTTGTTCTTCCTGCATTCTGATAAATAGGGCGGTCCTTGGAGATGCCGCCTCCTGGGCTATCAGGATGATGCTTTCTTGCTGTTTGTTATATAACGCTTTTACTACTTCTGCTTGGATCGATGGTTCTATTCTCAGTTCGCTGAGACTATCTCTACTATCGTTAAGTATGCCGATTAGTAGGTTAGATCCTTGGTTGCCAATCAGGATGGTCTGTCCCTGGGCATTCTCCACCTGACTGATCACCGTGCTATTGGAGGGGGCACCGGGGAAGAATAGCTGTGGTACTAGAATGCCTTGATCACCTTGGCCAACTTTGAGATAGCAAGCTTCTTTTCTGTTTGTTCTCCTTTTTTGAGCAGTTCGGTAGCCGTAGAGGGTGTATTGACCGCGCTGATCCTTTATTACTGTTTTGAACCGATATTCGTGCTTGGTATCTCGTATTGAAAAAATGGTACTTGGGTAGGAGCTTCCTGAGTTAAAATCCTGGATGTAATATTGACCATCCTTGCCAGTACCTACAAAGATGGGTTGCTTGTTGTCCTGAGTCACTGCAAAGTGCAGCTCTTTCATCAATAAAGACCTAGAATTACCTAGACTATCTTGAGAGGCGATAGTCGTTCCAGAAAAGAACACTACAATCAATCCGATGAGCATTGAACATCGACGGAGCTTAGGAGTCATCATCATGTAAGACAATATAGAAATAGTTAATCGAGGGCTGTGCCCAATTATAGGAAATTATGGCTCTTTTTTCTTTGTCCTGCGTCCCTTCCTCCTGCCATTTTACTGGTTTGGCATCTGGAAATTGACGGTATAGTACTTTTTCGATAGATTCCCTTTCGCCTAGTGGCTGCTGTAAGGCGTGGAGACTCGGTGCTAAGCTCTGGTGGTCTTGATAACTAATCAGGACTACTAGTGTGTCCTTTTTTCCATCGTAATATAGATGATCATCAGCTCCCGGAATGTCCATCCAGGTATCTCTGCTTAGGTAGTTGGCTTTGACCAGCACGGGAGATGCCTGAGCGGTTTTCAGTAGACTGATGATCAACGGCTTCCGCTGGGTGGTGGCAGACCAGGTAGTACGGATTGGGAATTGGAATAGACTTTTTGCTTGCAAATGAATGGTAAGTGAGTTGCTCAAAAGGTCTGATTCCCAGTTAATTGTGTCTCTCTGGATGTTGTTGTTCAGATTGCGTTTGCTTACGAAATAGCCCAGCTCCAGGGGCGATTGTTCTTGACCGCACAATAGGATAAAGGCATTGAAGGCCCATTTCGCCAAGGTCGTTTTTGGTACTTTTGCGAACCCTTTACGCCCCCAGCTGCTGCCCCAACTGTTCATCACCTCAAAATTATCTTTATCATAGCCAACTACCAGCAGCGAATGCTTGCCCGAAATTTGAACTTTTTTAGACTTGGGTTCCCAATATTCCTTTCCGGATAACTGCTTGAAACTCTGATAGATTTCGCCAACTCCTAGAATAACGGGATGGTTGCTGTGGATTGCTCGGGTTATGATATCAATTCTTTCGGCAATAGATTCATGGTAATCAATATCAAACAAGAGTCGGTAATCTTGTATCCGATATTGCTCAGCCTCCTTTCGATGAAATTCGGTGATTTTGGCCCGGCACTGGTCCTGGACGCTTAGATTTTTTGCTAAGCAGGCACCATTGGTCTTCAATTCCTCCAAGACCTCATATTGTGCCAGGGGGGAGTTACAGCTTAAGCTTCGCATTGTTGTTAGGAAATGGACGGTGTACCATGGAGAAAAGGTTCTTTTGGAACTTATGCTGTTTTCCTGAATGGCATATTCGGTGGACAGGGCACCGTATACGGCTGCCCAGGCGGTACAGGTTTGAGTATTGCCTTGATCACCAGCTTCGGGACAATATTCACGGAGGGAGTACTGCGGTCTCACGGCAGACTTTCGATTATAACGTAACATCTGCTCGTAGTAATCACGATCTTGCTGACGAATTGGTGTTTTTTCATGTTTAGCGCCTTGCCCGTACGAAGCAGGGAGCAGAAGAATTAAGCTACTAAATAAGGCGATGGGTAGGGAGTGGTGTCTAGCCATGATTGTACTATTTTTGTCTCAATACTTCCTGTAGTAGTCGCTCGGTATCATACCGAATATAAGATTCATCTTTCCCTACTAATTCCATTAGTAGATCCAGTTCTTCTATGGCTTCGTGTTTTTGTCCTTGAATCAGTAGTGAGATCGAGTAATAATATCGTGAAGGTAAGGCTATGAAGGCGGTATCTCGGAGATCTACATGATTCTCAAATTGTGCGGCAGCTACTTTAGCTCTACCAGATAGGAGATAGGAATAGGCAATCTGCTCGTCACAAAACCAGCACCTTATTTTATCTACAGCGGAGATCGCTGCTAAGCTGTCGATCACTTGTTGATATTTCTGCGCTTCATATAGATTTTTAATGTTTCGAAACTCTTCTGTGGTTGAAAGAAATGCGGGCTGGTTTTTACTCAATTCGATTTGTGCTAAACTTCGTAGTGCAATTTTCGGACGCATGTATAAATAGACAACTACCGATAGGCAGACAACAGTGAACAAGGTCAGAATTGCCTTGCCAGACAATGTTAGTCCTGGTTTCAGTTGGGAAATTGGCGATCCTATGTTTCCGCCCGATGATGGTGATGTAGGTGCCGATACCTGAGCTGGGATCTCCAGGCGATCTTGATGACGGAGTACAAACAGCAAGGCTGCGCTCAGTTTTACTTCCTGCCACAGATCTGCATCCTCTTGTAATGCTGCCTCAAATGATATTTGCTCTTCGGCTGGCATGATATTCCGTAAATAGCGATCTATCTTTTCTTCCTCAATCACGGCTTGATGGGCCATTTTTTTCTTCGCGATGTCTTTACAGGCCTTCCGATAGGCCCATAGTCTTTGATTGATAGTGTTCTCTGATAGTTTGTATATCTTAGATAGCTGTCTTGGTTTCATATCTTGAATGTATCTTCTTTCTAGTAGAAGCCGATGCTCAGGATTCATTTCCTGCAAAGATTGGTACAATATCCTTATGGTTGCTTCGGATGCAATTCGGTCAAAGTTTTCGGTCTCATCAGTAGCTAAGTATGGCTCTAGTTGTGCAGACATGGGGTTGGTGCGAGTCTTGACTTTTTGGCGACTTTGTTCATAATAAATGTTACGTGCGATCGTGGCATAGTAAGCCGCAGGATTTCCCTGATTTTTGTATTGATCAGCTTCCATTTTTTGCAGCATCCTCAACCAGGCCTCTTGGTATATCTCCTGGATTTCTTGCTCATCTAATCCCCTTTTCCTAAGCCAGTGGTCCAACGGCTTTCTATTTTGCTCTATATTAGTTTGCAGGACCTGAAAGTCTTTTTTGTCTAAACTCATGGATGCTGTAGTTTTATACTTACTATGATGAGGTATGGGCAGCAAATTGTTTTCTCCAGGCGACATCAGCCTTCCGGTTGATCTGTCTGGTTGAGTATTTTTAATTTACTTACCTTCTATTCTCATATTACTTATGTATTTTTCTGCTGTCTATTAGGTAATATTGTAAGATATGTTGAATTATTTTTCGCGCCGGGTATTATTCTTGTTTCTTTTGCTTGCTGTGGGGGGCTTGTTTTCTGCTTATCGACAGGTAGCGGGAGCCTCCACAGATATACAACTTAGCCCACCACGTAAGCTGCGTGCTACTTATAACGAACATCCAACGGTAATTCATTTGACCTGGGACCATCCTATGATTAGAGAATTTAGAGAACTATTGACGTTCGAGATTTATCGGGCGGAGGACCAAGACACCACGAAAATGAACCTTGTGGGAATTGCATCCAAGGATAGAAGAGGTATATATCGGGATCAATATGAGCTGAATAAAAATACGGGTCAGTTGGCTGCTGGATCTATTAAGCGAAATACCGATTACTATTATGCCGTAAAACTTCGTAAGAAGGGGGTAGCGGAGCCTTCCCCTTTTAGTAATATTGCCAAGGGACGGTTGAGATCCGTCGGTCTACCAGGCAGGGATTCCTTGCTACTACAAGACTCGACCGTATTCCCGCTCGACTCGATTCATACTACCTTGGATTCGTTAAAGAAAGAATGAGGTTGGTAAGTGTCTACTAATTCTAATTTTTTTATTTCATTGTAATAGGTTGTTTATTAATGTGTTATGGGTGTTAGTGTCTCCTGTTGAAGCTATTGCCTGCACATTTTTTTCTCCTTCCTTCCTAATGTAAACCCACCTTTCCACATAAGTAACTAGAAGGTTAGAAAATCCCAACCATTGGAAAACTGTATTGAGCTCTTCCATTTCTAGCCTGCACTAGCTGATGCTGCGAATTAGTGCACTATCCTGCATCTGCTTTGCTAAGGTCTGGTCTTGAAATCAGTTGCTATTGTTGTCCAGAATTGAGGTAAAAGAGTGGTCTGCACCACTTCCTTGGCCAGCCAGCTTTATGTTTTCAATTAAACAAAAACACATGAATATGAAGATCGTATTACAACTTTTATGGATGCTTTGTTGGATGAATTGTGTTGCCATTCCACTGCATGCACAATCTTTTTCTGCCCAGGCAAATCCCGATCTAGGAATTGAGAGCTTAAGTAGCAACCAGGATTGGGTGGGACTGGAGCATTCCTTTTCCGAGTTACCATCCAACGGTCAATCTTTTTGGTGGATTGGGGCTATTCTAGATCCTCATCGGGTGGATGCTGCTGATCTAAGTGTTTTCATAGAGGATGAATCCCCCCAACCGCAGCGTCTTAGGGTGGGTACCGACTTGGAAAGTACAAATAGATCCTTTGGAGGTATGCTAGGGATCATTCTCCCGGCCGGGGGTAGATGGTTGGGTAGCCTAGATATCAGTGTTGCTGGGGCTAGCAAAACGAACGTCTGGGCTTTCAATTTTGGAACTAGCTACCAACTGGGGAAGGGTAATTTCATCTTTGCTCCTGGGCTTAGTCTCGGAGGTGGTAGAGGTAACATTAAATTGGGCAAAATAACTCGTACTACTCCTTTTATCGAAATTGATGGTAAACAGTTCCTAGGTGATGAAATTGAAGTCAAGCTGCGCGAAGCTTTTTTGTCTATTCAACCAGAAGTGAACTTCTATGCGCGGATTAGTGAAAAGACTGGACTTAGATTGAACTTTGCTTATCGCCGGGCGGGTAAATACCGGGAGCGGATCTTCCTAGATGGCTCCGCTGACTCAGAGAATACAGAGGATCTAAAAGCCAGACTTAAATTGTCTGATAGCGCTATTTCATTTATCAAAAACGAGCAAAGTACGGACAAAGGTGGGT
The DNA here is from genome assembly GCA_913057785.1 of uncultured Lewinella sp. Classification (GTDB taxonomy): domain Bacteria; phylum Bacteroidota; class Bacteroidia; order Chitinophagales; family Saprospiraceae; genus DT-111. The sequence continues at coordinate 12,109 of CAJXPD010000253.1, forward strand.
TACAACAGTTCTCTGGCTTTAAAGCAGAACTAGCCTTCACCTTTAGCATTCGTTGACAGAGATCGTCGACGCTCATTATTTATCCATCTCCCAAAGCCTCAATCATATGAAGTATATAATTTCCTTCGGTACCCTGATCGCTTTTCAGCTATTCGCATCAACTGTTATTGCCCAAAGGACTCCTTGGATAAAGACCGGACCTCAATCGCTGATGGCTGGGAAAGGGGAACGTTTCTACTGCACTAAAGCCAATCAGTTGGCAAAGGCGGGCAACTATCGTGCAGCGATTTTGAATGCTTGCCAGTGCTATACGATGGCAGATAATCAGAAGAAATTGAAGAGGACTGCAGAAAGGTTAATAGAGTATGTTCCCTTGGCCAAGAGTCGCTCAGCTGATCAGCTCGATGAACTCAAAAATACTCCGGCCAACCCCCTAGATAAGAAAGCGGAAGCTATTTTTAAAGGTATTAACATCATCAAGGAGCAAATGGCTGTTCGGACTGCGCTAGAAAATCTTCCAGATAAGAGTTGTAAGAAATGTCCTCCCTTAAATTTTGATCTACAGAATTATGAGACCGGATTAAAGGAATGGGAATCGCTTTACCAAGAGGTAGCTGCTCAAGCGGCTCAGGCTCATTTCGAACAGGCACAAACTCATGCGAATGATCGTTCACGTTCGCAGAGTCTACAAGGAGTAAGGTCTTGCCGGATGGCCCTGTTCTATCAGCCTGACCATGACCAAGCAAAAGGGCTATTGGCTGAGCTAAAACCATTAGCCATGACTCATATGGCCGTCACACTCCTGAAAAACAATACGGGATTAAACCTTGTTCCTACCGTCGAGTGGACTCACGCTATTATCAATGAAACGAGAAAAAAGCACTCGCCAAAATTGGATCTCTTTCAACTTTTACCTTTTGACCAAGCTGAAAGAGCCAATGTCCTGTTTCACCCCAGTCTGGAAAACTTGATCATTGGGGAGAAACGTAATGAACCGACAGAAAAGAAATGTGAATGTGCTACTAAAATTGATGGTCGCGAAGTGGTACTGAAGGCTACCGTGACTACTTATAGTAAGCAGATTGATGTAACTATCGGTGGCCTATCTACGATCCGCGATAAGACTTCAGACCTAACCTTGGCTAGGAAACCAATTGAAATTTCAGGATCTCCTTGGAGCTATTCTTGGGCTACGTATAGCGGGGATAAGCGAACTTTTGATTGCAAAAAGTACCGATTTTATAAGCGCTTCATTGCCAAGAAAGAGGTAGCCTATCCGACGGATCAGGAAGTCATGAATATGATGAAAGGAGAAATCGTCAAAAAATTTACGGAAAAAATCATCCAATTCTCGCAAAAAGTTGGCCAATAAGTTCTAGTCTAAAGGATCAAACCTAGCCCCACGGGATGAGGAGAACTCATCCCGTGAATTTCCCAAGCCACTCCTTACCTGGTGTTTTCCCAGGTCTAGCAATTCATCGTTTCATTTGTCGATATACAATTAAAAAAAGAAATGTGAGTGCACTTGCCGCAATGCTGACTACTTGCATGACAATATTCCAAGCTCCATCGGTACTTTCGTCCTGTATCAGAAATCCTAGTGTTAACATCAATCCTTGTGAAAATAAGACAAATCCAGCAGTGGCAAAAAATCCAAAGAGGCTAAAACTGGAGAGCCGTTTTGAATCTCTAAGTATGAATGCTTCCCAGTTCAACCCGTCTACCTTCGGCTCCAATTCATCTCTTAAGTACCGTGCAATTTTGATCATGATAGTGCTTTGATGCATCCAACTTAGGATTAGAAAGAGAGACAAAATCGGATAAGCGAATAGAATATTAGAGTTGACTTGCTCTATACCTAGGGGTAACAAAGCAGCCAAGGAGACTAATAATAGGCTGAACAGGCGAAATCGAAAACTGATCCGCTGTTGTATATCTTGCCGAAGCATATTGTATTCAGCTAGGTAAGGTTCGTAGTTCATTACGGTAGACTTTCATGATTGTCTCTTGAAAATGATGGTCGTAACGGAAATCAGTTTCATCCTTTAGCTTAAGCAGAACCTGCTCCTGGACCAAATACACTGGCAAGGTCTTTTTTGTAATGCCAATAGACGTATCTCCATTCGGTCTCTTTTTGGTAGGTATGCGATACAGTAGCACTTCCACCATTGGAATTGATGAAATTCATTACCTTTTGCCGCATGCTCTTCCAGAGCTTATCAGCAATAGAATAACCAATTCCTTCAAGTATCGGTAGGCCTAGACCAGGTATTCCAGAAGACCCAATGTCTAATCCCTTTATAACAAATAAATTATAGCCTGATTTTTCTGAAATAAAGAATTCTCTATTCCCACTTACGGGGTGTTCACCAGTGGCTGGTGCTTCAATCGTGGTAAACCCCCAGCCCAATTCATCCGAGCTGTAGAAGCTACAAACTACAGAGGCGTTGTCTGGTCCCATGATATCAATCTTCATCACCGCTCCTAAGGGGTTATCGCTTCTCCATACCGGCCCATCAATACTGGAACTATAGGGTTGGAAGTCCGCATACTTGGTATTAATGAATGAGTTGATATTCAATCGGATATGCTTCAATAACTCCTTGGAAGTCATCGTGCTGCCATTGATTACGGGCATTTTAGTAATCTTTGCTGAATAATAATCTGTATTGAGATCATTGGTGTATCCCTCATTGTGAGCATACTGAACACTCATACTTCTACTTCTTAAATTCCTCACGATCTGATCAGGGACCTTGAACAGCAATAGATGCTTGAATGCAGGAAGATTCGATAGGCCTGCTTGGGTCCCAAAGGTTTTTGTGTCAGAATATCGGGGGGAGGCTGGTTGCATATTCTTGAACTGTCTCTTTGAATATTGGAAGCGTTGTGAATTTGATTGATGAATTAAGGATCGTTTCATCATTGTTGAGTTGTATTTCTTAGAGGATTACATTTTCATAGAACCAGTCAGCAGCATCGCCTAAAAAGGTGTCATCTGCCTTTCTAATTTCTTTTTCGTCCAATAGTTTCTGCAGTAAAAAATCTAAGTTGCTGCGTATAATCTCCGCAATACTCATCGCCAATTGCGTGTTGTCGGGATTGGTGTACAATACTATATATCTATTAATGGTACCTTGACCTTGCGGAGTAGGCCTGGGAACGTATCCCCAAACCAAATCTAATAGGTAGTCTGGATAGGCATTCTGATCGAGCGTTGGGGCATCCATCAAATTCTTGATAGACTGTTCTACCGCCTTCTTCATGATGTTTAAGGTGACCATATCTAAGGTCCCATCTCCTCTTAAATTCCATTTATCTCCGTAGTTATTGGTTACAGGTATACCACCTTTTAGGTGATTTAATTTGTCATGGATTATTTTAGCAATGGCCGTTTTTCCAAACATCTCTGGCCGTTTGGAATGAATCCCACTAAGCAGGTGAACAAACATTTTTGGCGTCTTAAAGTCGGGGTCAATGTATTTACTTTTGTTAGGTTCGTATCTACTGAACTTAGTTACTACCTGTTTAAATGACGGATCATTATAGATCCACTTGGCAACATTGGTGAAAAGGGTTATGGCCTTGGAACCGGTCATATTGTTGTTGAAAGTGTCGATAACCAATTGCTTGTTGAATAGGTGACCAGCGGAGAAAGCATCTGTTAAGAAATGATCTCCAAAGGCATTTATTGCCAACATCTTGTTTTCTAATGGACTGGATTGCCGATGTACTGCTCCTTGTATCGCAACGTCCATCGCTTTTTCATGATAGTATTCCCAAGAGGCTTTGTGATCTCCAACATTATATTTGCTTGATGGTGCAAAGTGTGCAAAATTTTCTATAGCTAACTGTGAGTACCTTTTATTGGTGATCGTGTCCCAATCAGCGTCACTAGGCTCACTGCCCCATTGTGATTTCGGTAATCCGCGAACTTTCTTATCGTAGTAATTTCGAGACTGACGAATTTTAGCCCTTAGTTTTCGCAATTCACTATCAGGAGCATTGGCCATTTGGTTAAAGTCCTTGTATAGGTCTGCCATTGCAATAATCTCTGCATAAGTAAAGCTTACATTTTTACTTTGCCCCAGATTGATGGTACTTATATTGAAAGGGACCTTTAAGCCTTCACCTGCTAGTACATGTTCCCCAGTGGCAAAGAAAGGTTTGCTGTAATAGTTAGCGGCAAGTCCCATTTTACCTTCAATTTCCATTTGAGACAAGCTAGTGCTTGCTTTGGCTTCGGCGTATGGCCGACCGTGGGTTTTCCTTTTTCGCGATTTATATGCAGTTAGGCGATGGTCTAAGCCAAAGGAAAAATGGTTGAAATTACTTTTCATTGGAAAGCTGATTTGGTTCTCTTCAATAATGGCCTCAAGAAATCCTTAGGCCTGGTTTATAGCCAAGGCAGGTAGAGGGACCATCACTGTGTAAGTTCTTTGAATTCCCCTGGCAGATTTTTGGCCTCTCATTTGAGAATTCTCAGAACCAGACGTATAGCTGCCGCCACCTCCCATGCTTACAATACCAATATTCAGACCAGCATTTGCTTCTGCAGTTTTTTCCGTCATCTCCTTGTTTACTACCTCTGAGTATGCTTCATGCTGAGAAGAAGCAGTTACAGTCACGGGTTTGGCTTTTATATTTACATCAAATCCTATAGTTGAAGTGCCTTGCGCAAGGCGGAATTTACCACTGCCTTTAAAATAAGGGTTTGGTACGCTCTGCCTGCCAGGATGATACCGGAAGACAATTCTTCCAAGGTCCGCGTTATCATGCAGTTTTACTTTAGTAGAGATAACATCTCCATAGTCATCCCACCTAGTACCATCTTCATTGAATTGACTTGGCGAATTGAAAACAAATGTTCCCCATTCAGTCTTTCCATCCTTGAAAATCTCATATTCAACAGAGCCTTCAGGGGCAAAAGCACCATTCCAATCCTTGATATCAAATACAAGATTAAAAGTTTTCAATCTACCTCGTGGTCTTGAGAAACTCTTGCTGACTCCAACTGGCTTGTTACTTTTTCTAAATACTCGAAGTTCCCGTTCAATTTCAAAAAAGCGATTCATAACGTTATTTTTATTAGGTTGTTTTTAAATGTCCTACATAGCGCAAGCTTCCATTGTAATTGACAGCAATCAAGCGATCCTCGGCAGTCCACTCTGGAGAGGTGTTAGCGATTTGTAAATCTGCTGCTGCGAGGGCAGTCAGAACTAACTCGGAACAGTAAAATTCATTGTTGGTGGCTGTCCCTAGGAAAATGCGCCCTGCAAATTCTCGGCACTTTTGTTCAAGGCTAGGAGAAAGGGTAGAGCAGAATGCTTCAATTGGCTGTATAGGAAGGTCTTGGACCACGGCCTGTGCATCATATTCGGCTTTTTCCTTAATTTTTTGGGCTAGAAATGTTTTGATTTTCGTCGCTTTTCCTGTTGTCATATCTTGGTGCCGCAGGGCAACCGTAACACGATCACTTGCTGTAATATCAGATAGCTTCCGCT
>CAJXPD010000254.1 GCA_913057785.1 uncultured Lewinella sp.
CCAGCCTCTTGAACCAAACCCTGAGCCCCCGTTATTAGGATCAGCCAGGTTTCGCAAGGCCCCACTTGGGAATACATTTGTCCGAACCACATCCTCTCCCATGAGCCAATCCTCGCGATCAATCATAGCGCCAAAAATATCCGCGAAAGATTCATTCAAAGCACCCGACTGGCTCAGATATTCAAGGTTTGCAGTGGTTTGCACCACGCCGTGAGACATTTCATGGCCAGCTACGTCCAGGGCACCTGCCAAAGGATCAAAAGCTGTTTTCCCATTTCCGTAAAACATGGCAGTGCCACTCCAGAAGGCATTATCGAATCCACCGCCATCTTCATCTGCAACATTGATGACAGAAATGATATTCCCTCCTTGACCATTGATGGAATTCCGTTGATGTGTTGTACGGAAATACTCATACGCCACGCCGGCATTGTAATGAGCAGAAACTGCGCCGGCCGGCCAATCTTGATTATTAAAAGAGAAAACCTGCTTCACACCAAAATCATCGTTCCCAATAGGCGTTTCATTTTCCGCGTCCAGCGTCCAAATGGCTCCAGATGGACTATCCGGAAGATTAGAGCCTGCTGAGTTGAACATGTTTCGGCTAGCATCGATGAGGTAATACACATCATCGACAATATAGGAACGGACTTGCTGCGTGTTTCCGTTCAGATCGGGTCGGTTAGCGGTAGCCGGGCCATCTGGTGGTAAAACGAATGAAGGTGTAGGCTTTTCATGCACAGAGTGGTCGTGATCCATTTTGCAAATATTGTTATAGTCAAAAAGGATCTCCCCTGTAATAGCATCTACGTAATAATATTGCTGATGATGAATGTTAGGCACCAGCTTCACGCGCCAACTCAGCCGTTCAGCGGCCTCATTATTTTTTGCATGGTAAATGACTAATTCCGATTCTACAGCATTTAGCTGAAGCCGATCTCTCATGACCTGACTCATATTGGTCCAAGTGGTCTTCTTACTAATATCGGTTGTAGCAATCTCCACTGCCTGCTCTTCTTGGATTTGGGGCTCCAGACTAGACAATTCAGGGGTTGGATAGTAACGCCCCATGGTGTAATCTACCTGATCCGCCTTGAAATGAATAGTCAATTCCCCACCATGGACCTTGATGCCCTGATGGTACTGCTGTAAACGGTAATACGGGTGCTGATCACGCCCTTTTCCCTCGGTCACCACCCTAAAGGTTGATTCTACATCTTCTACCTTCATATATTTTTCTAAGCTCGCCAGATGCCGGTAGATTTTGCTAGCGGCCGTGCCCTCCTTGGGTGTCGCATCGGCGGTACCATAGATGGCAATGGGCCGGGTATTTCCCTCGCCGTAGTATAGTCTAACAGGCGCCTGAGATACTCTAGGTACGGAGGGGGTTATGGATCGAAATTGGGTCGACAAGTTACCAAAAGGGCGAGTGACGACTGGAACACTAGGAAGCAGAGGTTGAAGCTGAATATCTTCAATTTGATACGGAGTCCCTGAATTTTTTTCGATTTGGTTTAGGTGGGGTTTGAATTGTCCTAGCAGCACGGTGCTACACAACACTAAACCCAATGAAGTAAAATACTTTAACATGAGAAGACGAAATTTGGGTTGAAAATTGGTTAACATTCTTATATCTGTAAATGATTAGCAAAGCATGAGATCCTTGCCAAGCAGGTTTGAAATCAATTATTTTTTCACTGCACCAACTTGTGGAACAAGCGCCTGGCAAGCGGCATAGAATTGCTTTATACTTTCTGGTGTAGGGTGACTACTTGATCCCCAGCTTAGCCGGTGTTTTTGCCCCTTGTCTTCCATTCTTACAAAATGGTAAAGGTTACCTGGATGTTGAAAGTCTTGCTCGCTCATTTTTTGCTTAGTCCAATCTAAAAAAATCAACTTGGCCTGGCTGCGTTTTACTTTGGGCAAAGCGATAAACGCTCCTTGTTGACTTTCTCGTTTAAAAAACTGACCATTCTCCAGCAACATATATTCTGTGAAAGTGCCAGCAAATCCGCCACCACTGCCAAAATACAGTTGAGTATCCGGTAATTTCTCGGTAGAATAGGTTTTACAGCTTATCAATACCAAAAGTAGTGCGAAAAGGGGTAGTGTTCTTAGCATATCGTTGTGTTCTGGTTTTTAATCATACCATTGGGACGCAAATTATAGTCTGTAGATACAATTACACGCTCTCTACTGATCCAGTGGATCGATAGTGACGACTAAATCAAATGTTGAGGTATTGAAGTAAATAAGCAGGTATCAGGTTGTACCTGAGGAAGCATGTTTGAGTAAACGTAGGGATTTAGCAACAAGAATACTTAGATAGTTACCAGAGATCGAGGAGGAGAAATACGTAAAATTGAATCCTCTCCTTGAACTTACGCTTCCATAATTTGGCTGAGCTTTCAAACACTCTATCTTCTTCTTGATCTCCATAATCGGAAACAGCGAATAGGATTTGAAAGTTGAACGATCAACAGGCCAAATATAAATTTAAATGCGAGAAGGCACAGTGCCTTCCCCTTATTTTCGTCTCCTTTGACGTTAAACTGTCCTTTGAGAAACAAGTGTTTAAGAAAATATTAAGTTTTTGGTAACAAAAAAAAACCGTGCGTCTTGCTATCTTGCACAGATTAGTTGCTTAAACGGATATCATGAAAAAGTTTTTCTGTCTACTCCTTGCCTGTACTCTAGTAAGTTTTTTACCTATGAATGCCCAGGATGCACCGCATTCCGGAGAGGATACTCCTCTGAGTAAAGAGGATAGTCAGGAGGCTTCAGAAGCTACTTCAGAGGAATTAGCCGATTATTCCGCATTGGAGGAATCCATCGAAGAGGTGGATACAGAGGCCAAGACAAAAGATAGCAATGCGGAAACTGAAAAGAAAACAGCTTGCATAAATATCTCACCATCGGAGCAGAAAGCGAATAGTAAGGAGGCAAATAAGAAAGCAAAGGGCGCTACCAAGGAGAATATCAATAAGTCTCCTAAGTGCAGTAAATTGAAGCAGAAGGAACAAGAGGCCAGCAAGAAGAAACCCAAAGCGAGCTCTCGGGTAAAACTGGTTTCTTATCGTCCAAACGTTTATTAATCTCTACTATTTCGAATCCTTATCCCATTCTGAATAGACTTGACCTTTTCGGTACTGTTGCATCACATGCCTTACTGTCGGCGTGAGGTTTGGTGGCAATTCATCTAAGGAATACCAAGCTACGCCTTGGAATTTCCAAGGCTCTTTAGCTCTAAGCGTACCTTCCCACTTATAGGCTTTGAAGTACATGGTAAGTCGCCGTTCGGAGGACTTATTCTTTTGCAACACATGTACCAGGTTCAAATCCTGAGGTCTCAATTTGATACCTGCTTCCTCAAAGCTTTCACGAATAAGGGTATCCTTCGCATATTCTCCGGCCTCCATAGTACCGCCAACCAAGGTGTAGTTCCCTCCATGCGGTTTGGTCTGTTTAAGCAGTAATATCTTTCCTCTGTGATAGAGGATTAATCGGACTTTGATTCTTATCTTACGTTCCATATGTGCCTTTCGCATTTTCCACTTACAGAAAAGAACAAGGAAATATCCCGGGTAAAAGTCAGAATAATTCGTGAAAACTTAGGTATTTTTTTGAATTCCTTTTATTCATATGAAGGAATGTAAATATCTATGTATAAACAGTTCATACTTAGCGATACCGCACATTTTAGCCTACAAGCTCTTTACCCAAAGCCATCATCTCACCCTACAGATAAACGGGGTCGAAGGGTCCGCACCCCCAAAAACTAAACAAAAAGCTGTATTTTTGGCCCTGCTCAACTTTGACTAATTATATGCAATATCAAGAAAGTGTCTTAGCAACTATTGGAAACACGCCACTGATCAAACTAAGTAGAATAGGAAAACCCATTAGTGCTACCGTCTTTGGAAAGGTTGAATGTTACAACCCAGGTCAATCCGCCAAAGACCGCATCGCGCTCCACATGGTAGAACAAGCAGAGAAAAGAGGGGAACTTAAGCCAGGTGCCACTATCGTAGAAGCTACTAGTGGTAATACCGGCTATAGCTTAGCCATGATTGCTAGCCTAAAAGGCTATGGATGTGTCCTTACCGTAACGAGTAAGGCATCTCAAGAGAAACTAGCATTACTGCGTTCTATGGGCGCAGAAGTGGTCGTTTGTCCGGCAGATGCTGAACCAGACGATCCCCAGTCCTACTACCAAAAGGCGCTCCAACTCAGCAAGGAAATACCCAATGCTTTCTATATCAAGCAAAATTTCAACATGGACAACTCGGGTGCCCACTATCACACGACGGGTCCTGAGATATGGGAGCAAACGGGAGGAAAGATCACGCATTATGTTTGTTGTGCTGGTACAGGAGGTACACTTTCTGGTACAGCTCAGTATCTAAAGGAAAAGAATCCCAATATCAAGATCATCGCCGTTGATGCTTATGGTTCTGTCCTAGCTAAATACTGGCAAACAGGGGTCTTTGACAAGTCCGAAATCTACTCCTACAAGATCGAAGGTCTTGGCAAAACCATCATTCCAGATAATGTTAATTTTGACGTAATTGATGAGTTCGTAAAGGTTACGGACAAGAATAGTGCTTTGCGAACGCGAGAATTGGCCTTAAAAGAAGGTTTGTTGGTAGGCTACTCTTCAGGGGCCGCCATGGAATGTGTTTTCAAAATCAGAAGACAACTTCGACCACAAGATGTAGTAGTAGTTTTGTTCCCTGATCATGGAACTCGATACTTAGGTAAGGTCTACAATGACGAGTGGATGAAACAACACGGTTTCCTTGATGATGAGTTGCCGGAAGACGTATCCTCGAATGAGCCTAGCTACCGCAAGCAAATCAAGCGAATTTATCAGGCTTACAAACGTAAATACGGTAAATATCTTAAGCAAACCTTGAAGATCTAAGTTCTTCAAGCCTTTCGCTAGTCAATGGCGCATTCCAAGTTAGATAGGTGGTTTTATTACTTGGGAATGCGCCAAACATACATTTAGTCGGGTTTAAAGTGTTCTAACAAGAGCTGAGGATTACCTCACCATACAGGCTTAGCCTGGAGAATGAAGTGAAATCTGATTTCCTTCAGTATCTGCAAAGATCGCGAAATAGCCGATCTCATCCGTTATTTTCGTTTTGGGTAAAATCACTTGACCACCTGCTCCTTCGACACGTTCCAACACCCCACCTAAGTCTTGCCCTCCATTCAGATAGACTTTAGCTCCTTTCGAAGTCGGTTCGTAACCTTCCCCATAGCATATCGCTCCCCCAATGCCCCCTTCTCCGGGCTTATAGGGTAGCATGCCCATTTTCGTTCCTTGCATATCCATCTCCTCCATTTCGTATTCGTAGATAGCCGTGTAGAACTTTTTGGCTCTTGCAAAATCAGCAACTGGGATTTCGAACCAATTAATAGCATTCGTTAATTGCATAGGTGATTTTATTTGTTGGAAAGCCAGAACACTTACTCCCTGAAATTCTGGAAATGATCGGCTTATCCGGTGAAAAAATTGAGGAATAGAAATGTAGCTTACTCTTAAAGTTGCAAGCTTTATCATAGTGCGGTCACAGTATCTAAACGGACGTCAAATATAATACAAAATGTTTTTCAAGTCAATTTTTAAAACATTTTATTTTAAAAACACATCGCTATGATTCATCATCCTAACTGTAATCGGAAATTTCAAAAAAGGAGACCTGAAGTACTTTCGTGAGTATGGGAAACCGCTAGCCTTAACTGGAAGAATAAATCGAGTGAACTTAATGCGATGATTGAAGCCTGTTTGCAGGTAGATAATTTAACCAGCACGGCGTTCAAAATATACCTACATTTGCAGCTTAATTATCGAAATGAGACCTGCCATACCCGAGCGCTGGCTAATTATTGGAGCCTTTGCAGTTATTTACATCGTCTGGGGATCAACTTACCTCGTCAACTTCTGGGCCATTCAGGTTATCCCCCCCTTCCTCATGAGTGGCAGCCGCTTCTTTGCGGCTGGATTACTGCTCTATTTCTTCTTTAAGCCTAGGCAAGTAGTGCCTATTTCCAGGAAACAATTCCTCAATGCCTTTATACTTGGCATTCTCTTTCTAACCATCGGCGCTGGAGGCGTAGTCTGGGCGGAACAATACATTGATACCGGTATGGTAGCCCTGATCATTGCATTTGATCCGCTGCTGATCCTATTACTATTGTGGATTATACGAGGGAAGCGCCCGAAAGGTTTAAGTCTACTGGGAACAGCTCTCGGAATTGTGGGAATGGCACTGCTTGTGGATCAACCGCAGTTCATTGCTTCCAGAGAGGCGATTTGGGGATTGATTGCCATTTCAATCAGTATGACCGCCTGGGCCTTTGCTTCAATATATATTAGCACGATGGACTTACCCGCTTCGAAGAGCCGTAGTACCGCCTTACAAATGCTCGGTGGTGGAGCCTGTCTGTTTCTCGTCGGAGGTATCAGTGGTGAGGTATCGGATTTGAACTTTGGGAAAATTGATATGAATTTCACCTTTTCCTGGTTGTACCTAGTCTTGTTGGGATCACTCCTTGCTTTTTCCTCTTTTAATTATTTACTAACAAAGGTTTCGCCAGCTAAAGTAGCTACTTCAACCTATGTAAATCCCGTTGTAGCTTTGTGGTTGGGATGGGCATTTAATGCAGAACTCCTCTCCAATCAGAGTTTACTCGCCGCTGGAATTCTGCTGTCTGGAGTAGTTTTTATCAACAGCCAATGAATAAAATTGCCTATTTTTGCGCAACTTTTAACTAATTAGTGATATTTTAGGGGCATAGAAGCCTTATAACAACAAAGTAGGACAAACAAAACCCACTTGAATTTTACAGCAGGATATAAAGGGGGTCATTAATAGCGAGGTCAATATTTCCTCTTTGTCCGAGACATCTAGCTTCCCCTCAAAATATTTCTATTTTACACGGTGACATATGGGAGTTATTATATCCTTATTAAATCATAAAGGTGGTGTAGGTAAAACGACTAGTGCCATTAACATTGGCGCAGGTCTAGTGGAACTAGGGAAGAAAGCCCTTCTGATAGACTTAGATCCACAAGCCAACCTGACACTTTCTCTGGGACTTCCCAGATCACAGCACACCATTTATCAAGCTCTACGTGGAGAAGCACCACTCGTGCCCGTTAATGTGAAGGAGGGGCTGGATGTGGTGATCGCTACTTTGGACTTGTCCGGTGCAGAGATGGAATTGATCAATGAAGCGGGCCGAGAGTTTATTTTAAGAGAGTTATTGGAACCTGTTCGCCTTCAATACGATTATGTTATTATCGATTGCCCACCATCTTTAGGTTTGCTAACCTTGAATGCCCTCACGAGCAGTGACATGGTCATCATTCCGCTGCAGACTGAGTTCCTGGCTATGCAGGGATTGGCAAAGATTAAGCAGGTGATTCAAAAGGTCAAATTGAGACTAAATAAGAAATTGGCCATCGGAGGTGTACTAGCTACCATGTTCGATAGCCGAAAGGTTCTGAACCGGGATGTAATAGAAACCATACAGAAGTACTTTGGCGACCTGGTTTTTGAGACCCGGATCCGAGACAATGTAGCACTGGCAGAAGCTCCGGCTCAACGTAAAGATATATTTGCTTATAGCCGTAATAGTCCGGGGGCTGCCGACTATCTGGCCGTGTGCCAAGAACTGGAAAATCGAGTTTCAGCATTGGTTGTTTAACGAATAAAGCTTATTCATTGGCAAAGAAAAAATTTACCGAAGGATTAGAAAGCCTATTTATCGAAGCCGAAGAGCCTTCTTTTGATAAGAAGGGTAAAAAAGCTTCCGATAGTAGCAAACCCGCTTCCACCGATGGAAAAGGGGGGCGCTATGGTGCTGATCTGGAATCCTTCCTTTCTGATGCCTTTGAAGACGCGTTCGAAGAAAAACTGGGTCAAGGTCCAAAAGATAAGCGTCGAAAGAAGTCCAAAAAAACTTTAAGTGGACTGGATATCTTGATTCGCAATACAGTCGATCCTCAACAGCAGATTGAGATCGAAGATCTGACACCCAAGAGAATCACGCTTACCCTGGATGATGAGCATCTAGCACAATTGCGTGAAATGGCGCGGCAGCGCAAAACCTTTCTAAAGGAAATGATCAAGGAGATCGTAGCAGATTATCTTCAAAATCGATCAAAGTAAATTTCCTAGCCCATCTTGTAATTCAATCCCACGATTTCCACATTTAATCGAAATTTTGGAGCTCTTTATCAAATCTTTTTCGGTCTACGCCGCATTAGACCGTAATTGTGGCTGTATCGCAAAGAAATTTTAACATTCTAATAACGATTACCAAGCAACTTTCAAACCAAAACAGCGTCTTTACCATAGAACGTAATCAATAGCTTAACGCGTGCAATGGACCTTGACAAGTCCTGTAAATTGAGCAACAGTATAAGAGGTGGTAGAATGAACTTTTTCGCGCGTCTTACCCAAAAAGAACTAGTACCACAACTCGCAATTTCTTGAACTAATTCACTAATTATCAGAGGATTTTATCACCCATTCCTACTGAAACCAAGAAATTAAAGAGCGAAAAAACTCCGACATTAGACTGAAATTCATCTGATTGTTAATAAAAAACCCGTGCTGTTATGAAACGATTTCACTGGCTGGCTACACTATGCCTAGCTGTAATGACCCTACCTGTTTGGGCGAACAATTCTGCTCCAACTGTTTCCACCGACATTTTAGTAAATGCGAAAATCGCAGAAGGCAAAGTCATTAGTTTGAAAGTATCAAATCTTCAAATGGAGAAGACGAGCATCCGGCTCACTGATCTTAAAGGAGACAATACTTATTATCGTGATTTTGTGAAGGATCACAATGGATACGGCAGACGTTTGAACCTAGACAATTTGCCTGCTGGAAAATATATGTTGACTGTGAAGCAGAAGGATGAGTACGTGAAGCAGATCATCGTGATCAAAGACAACTATGTCTTGTTATCTCGAACCAACCACCAGCAAACATAGTCGATTCAATAAGGAAGTAAATCATTTTTTTGACATTTGATGTGAAGCCGCTGCCTACCCAGGTACAGCGGCTTTTTCTATTCCCGTCCTTTTGTCCCCTACTTCTCGCCCAAATTCCCTTAAGATTTGCGCCTTAGACCGTGTTAAATGAAGTTAAATTCCTTCAGGCTTGTGTCATTTTTAGGCTGGCACTCATTAGTTTTTTCCCAATTCCTTAACTTGCCTCAAAATTCCTCTTATGCGCAAAATAGTTTTTGTCCTCGTTATATTTTTAGGCTTGACCTCTGCCTGTGGAGACAGCAGTCAAGAATCCGCTGGCGATAGCAAATTTTCACAGGAACAATTTGATGAACAGCAAAAATTATGGAATGAGTTAATGGAAGTCCATGATGAAGTAATGCCTAAAATTAGCTCCATCCACAAGCTCTCTAGACAATTGCGAAACCATCAGGAAACCACCAGTGGCTTAAGTGCAGCAGCGACTCAGCAAATCGATAAGGTTTTGGAGGAGCTAGACAATGCCGACGAAAGCATGTTTTCTTGGATGAACAATTTGCGCCAGTTGAAGCCACTGCAGGACACCGAAAAGCATGAAGCTATCGTCAAGTACCTGAAATCCGAACAAGAAAAAATGGACAAGGTGAGAGACGATATGCTAAACAGTATAAAAGATGGATCAGGCCTGATCGAAGAACTAGGCATCACAAATACTAAAGCACAATGAGAATCTTTTTCTTCTTCCTAGTCATTTCGATCGGCTTCGCCGCTTGCCAACCTAAGCAAGAGGCACTCCCTCTTCTAGGTAACCACATCATTGATCCTGCTACCGGAGATACGACTTATCACCATATCCCCAGCTTTGCTTTCACTAATCAAGATAGCCAGCTGGTTGACAATGCTAGTTTTGCAGGCAAGGCCTATGTCGCAGATCTATTTTTCATTTCCTGCCCAACCATTTGCCCGAAAGTAGCCAAGCAGATGAAGAGGATCTATGACAAATACGAAACGGATGATCGTCTAGCTCTACTTTCGCACACCATAGACCCGAAAAGAGATACCGTGGCGCGCTTGAAAAAATATGCGGAAGGTTTAGGCGTGGAAGCTCCTAAATGGCATTTCGTTACGGGGGAGAAAGATAAGATATACGACATTGCTCAGGATTACATGAGCATTGCTCGTGAAGATGAAAATGCACCCGGAGGGTTTGACCACAGTGGTTGGTTACTCCTCATAGACAAAGATTTCCATATTCGGTCTTTCTGCAACGGAACGGAAGCGGAAGCCGTAGACCAGTTTATGAAAGATATTGATCTTCTTTTGGAAGAAATGTAATTCATAAGGGTAAGACTTACTTATCACCTTCTAGACACACAAAAGTTTTCTGCTTAGCCTGATTACTGGCTATACCATAGCAACTAAGGATCTCACCCACAAGGAGTCTGATATTCCGACTTTAATTGGAAATTGTCGGAGACTTTGCTTGGCCGTCCTTGTATCCCTTTTCCACAAGAATTACCTTTGGAGCTTCTGCGACTAGTCAGGATGCCCCGCTTGGATCTATGCATTCTCCAAATACTTTGCAGAATGCACTCCGGCTTATCCTTCAACAAAAAAACGCCCAAAGACAGCTAACCAATCAATTATATGAAAAAAACAGGATCAACGCTTACATCATCAAACCTATTTCATCACTTACAAAAGATCAACACCACCACGCAGTATGTAATTTGCAGTTTATTTATTTTACTAGGTTTTTCTCCTCAAATACTAGCACAAGATCGTCTTCCACTTGAAGAAATTGACCTCATCGTTCTCGCCAGGCAGGACAACCAAGCCCTGCTAGAAGAAGAGTTAAAGAATCGCCAGGTGGGTACTCCACCCAAGTTTGCCGTCAGCTTCCCAGTAGCCATATCTCCTTTGAAGCGAGGGAACTGGGAAGAACTGAATGACGGGACGGCTGTGTGGCGGCTTCGCATCCTTTCCCCTGACGCCCATTCTCTCAATTTGGGATTTGGTGAATTTTATCTTCCTGAAGGTGCAAAACTAGATCTATATTCTGCAGATCAGAAAACTAGATTAGGGCCTTTTACTCCGCACGATAATGATGACCATAGAGAATTCTGGACGCCCATTATGGACGGTGATGAAATGGTCGTGGAACTTCGCCTACCCAAAGAACAACGCAAAAACTTAAGTTTAAAGATTACCAGTATAAACCATGATTTCCTTGGCTTCTCCACCTTTGTTTCGGGCTCCTGCAACCTAGACGTGATTTGTGGTGCAGAAGACGGATGGGATATTGTGGACGCTTATCGCGATATCATCCAATCGGTAGGGGTCTACAGCACCGGTGGCAGCACTTTTTGTACTGGCTTTCTCGTCAATAATACACAAGAGGATTGTACTCCTTTTTTCATGACCGCCGACCACTGCGGCATTCGCTCCGGTAACGCTGCCAGCTTAGTGGTGTATTGGAATTTCCAAAATTCCAGCTGCCGCGCTCCCAACAGTGGTTCAAGCGGAGGCCCTGGAAATGGTATTTTGAATGACTTCAATTCTGGTGCCGTACTAAGAGCCCGCAGTAGCGACACCGACTTCGGCCTGCTGGAATTAGATGACCCTGTCAGTCCAACCGCTGATGCTTTTTTCGCAGGCTGGGATGCCCGACCGGAAATTCCTCAGGATACGGTCATTGCGGTCCATCATCCGAACACCGACGAAAAGCGGATCAGTTTTAGCTTCGAACAGGTCTTTAAAGGAAACCTGAATGGCCAGGGCATGGCCAATGGTGGGTATCTAGTCGTACCAGAATGGACCATTGGTACGACCGAAGGAGGTTCCTCTGGCTGTCCCTTATTTGATCAAAATCGCCGAGTAGTCGGACAGCTTTTTGGTGGCGCAGCATCCTGTAACAATATCGATTATGATGCATTTGGTTGGTTTGCCGTCTCTTGGGAGGGAGGAGGTACCCCGGATTCTCGTCTGCGCGATTGGTTAGATCCTGAAAACTCTGGAAAGATTACCATTGATGGTCGAACGCAAAATGCTTGCAACTTCAGATTGTTGGCAGATGCAGAGGAGTTTTTGTTGTGTGATCCTTCAGACCTGACTTTTGATTTAGGACCAAGCGACAACTTCACGGATTCGGTGGTCTTGAGCGCTAACAACTTACCGGAAGGAATCACAGCAACTTTTGCTGGAAACCCGGTTATCGCAGGCGGAACGACGACTGTTAGTCTGGGCCAATTGGCACAACTCGCTCCCGGAATCTATAGTTTTGATATCAACGGAACAGATGGCACTGAGTCAGCTACCACAACCATCACCCTAGTCATATCTGAAAATCTACCTACCGCCACCACCCTTAGCAGCCCAGCAGATGAAACAGAAAATAGTAGCACCGCACCAAATTTCAGTTGGACTGCCGTAGATAATGCCATTTCCTACATTTGGCAGTTGAGCACTAATGAGGAATTCCTAAGTGTGGTGGCATCCGAAGAGGATTTAACGGTACCAAGCATCAATCCTAATAATCTAGAAACAGAGACCACATATTTCTGGAGAGTCAGAGCGGTCAATGCTTGTGGTTCCGGTGATTGGTCACCCGTTTTCTCCTTTACCACAGCGGGGGTTTACTGCCTTATCACGGACTCAGATGATATCCCGGTATCCATCGGATCCAATAACCCCAACACGGTCCGATCTAACCTAATCGTTGAGCAAGAGGGATTGGTGGCCAGTATTGCCGTTAGCCTAGATATCAGGCATACCTATGTATCCGACCTCGTTGCCAACCTGATTTCTCCAAACGGGACTAGCATCAGTCTCTTCAGAAATCCAGGCGAGAATGTGAGTTTCCAGGGTTGCAGCAGAGATGATTTGATATTGAGCTTCAATGATGATGCCCCGCAGAGCAACGATCTCCTCTCTAATAGCTGTGACAATACGACCCCTACGATCTCGGGGGTTTTCCGACCTTTGCAAGCCCTCTCCGGCTTTAGTGGAGAAGATGCCCAGGGAATTTGGACCTTGGAAATCATTGATGAATTCAGCGAGGACGGCGGTGCCATTGAAAGCTGGAGTCTAGAGATATGTACTAGTTTTCCGGAAGCAGCGATTCTCAGCACTAGCACTTCTGAAATTTCCGTTTGCCCAGGTGAGGGCTTTGAATTCGATCTAATCATTGGTGGAGGATTTTCAGACGAGAGTTTGACTGTCAGTACAAGTGATCTTCCAACAGGAGCCAGTCTTAGTTTTGACCCCGAAAACCCAACAGTTGCTAGCACTGTAACTATTACTGGCAGTGGATTTGACGAGTCAGGAGACTACCCAATTACGATTACAGCTGCAGATGGAAATGCGTCAGCCAATACGATCATAGACATAGAAATACGCAGTGTTCCGAACAGCATTATTCCCATTCAACCCCAAGATGGGGCTGATCTGGTTTCGATCGCCCCGACCTTCAGTTGGTCCACTAATCCCGGTGCAGACAACTACCGGATCACGGTAAGCACTTCACCTGATTTAAGTAACCCTGTGGTGGATCTCAACACAGGAAATAGCATTATAAACCTGGGAGATCTAGCCCGTGGACAGACCTATTACTGGCAGATTTCAGCAACGAATGATTGCGGTGTCGGGCAAAGTGATGTTTGGACCTTCACTACGGTTCCCGAGCTTAGTTTTGTCACAGATCCTAGCAGCATTACGGCATGCCCGGAGGACGAACCTAGCTTTTCCTTTGTACTGGATGAAGACTTCCGTGGGCCGGTCGATCTAAGTTTCTCTAGCCAACCTGGTAGCAGTATTACTTTGGAAAGAGATGGAGGTTTAAATGATCTGGTACCAGGAGAGACGATCACCATAAATCTAAATATGAATGGAGTATCCACAGGAACCTACCAACTAGATTTGGACCTAGATGATGGAACCCTAAGTACCTCAACCAGTTTGACGGTTCAGGTCTTGGATGATCCTGTAGCACCAGCCTTGACAAGTCCAGCCGACCAAAGCGGCCTGGTAGAAGCCCCGGATCTGTTAAACTGGGAAGCGGTGCCAAATATAGAGGAGTACCTGGTAGAAATTGCAACCAATGCCGAATTCAATCCCGTGTTGGAATCTGGGCAATCGACTACCAATAGTTATATGCCCAATACCATTACGGAGGATAATACTTACTACTGGAGAGTGAGCAGTAACAATGCTTGTGGTTCGGCAACATCAACGGCTTTCCAGTTTACCTTCATGCCAAATGCGGTGAATGAGATTAACGGAAATAGCATCAGCATTTTCCCAAATCCGACCTTGGCAGAGGTGCAAGTTCGTTTTAGTAGACCCATTGATCAACAGTTACAGCTACAAGTTCATCATGTTAATGGAAAACTGTTATTCCAAAGACAACTCAATGCGGGTCATCTGCAGGAAGACATCTCTTTGGCCAATTTACCTGCGGGAGTTTACCTGCTTAGTCTACAATCGGGAACGGACAGATTGATTCGTAAGATCATTAAGCAATAAGAACCGAGATCTGAATATACCTGAAAGCCCGGCCAAGCTACTATCCTTGGTCGGGCTTTCTGGTTAAATACCCATTTGACCTACTGTAAGTCGAATCCTAGGGATAACCTCAATATTGCCATCCTCCCAGCTCTCTGGAAAATACAAGACCAGCCCCGTCTTTTGCACTACCTCTATCCATCCATTGCCCAAATACCCTGATCAAAGGCTAATGCTAGCTCTTCTGTTGTTCGTTTTGTGCAGCAATGCACGGATTGGGTTCTGTAGAAATCCATAGGTATGCCCCTCTCCTCGCATCGTAGAAGTCCTATACCAATCTTCTATAATTGCGAAAAAATAGGGCCTGATTTCATAAATGGGCTTCAAGTTTTTTATTAGAGAAGCCTGTTTGCCCTTCATTGCTGAATACCCTCCTCATTTTACTTAAATCTAGTGCCCGACTCCGGTTACTCACTATTGAAGCCACTCCATAAATGGCAATTTTATCCCGTTTATACTGCCCGGATTTTGAAGTACGCTCCGTAAGAATTTTTATATTGAGAGTTCGAAATAACTAATGCCATCTACGCTCCTAGCAAGCCGTGAAATGGGCTAAAACATCGTCTTTCGGATCCGGCGGAGGTAGTTGAAGGGTGGCCACTTGACGAAGAACAAATGCTCCATAAGGATGATGAAAATTATACTTTCTCCAAAGGTCTTTCCTAAAGCCAATTACGCTTTTATGAAAAAGCTGGGACTGACAGCTTCTCTTTTTTTCTTACTGACTCTCTATGGTTGGTCACAGTCTAGCTTGCAACAGGCGATTAATGCCTTTAGCAAGGACCCGACTTTAAAGCATGCGGGAGTAGGGATCAGCGTAGTAGATGTATCCAGTAATAAAGAAATTGCACAATATGACTCTCAGCGAAGCTTAGTACCCGCCTCTTCGCTCAAGGTACTGACTACGGCTTCCGCTTTGGCCATGCTGGGTACAGAGTATAGATTCAGTACCCACTTACAATATACAGGCTCCATCGATGGCAATGGCCAGCTAAATGGAGACCTGATCCTACAAGGAGCTGGAGATCCCACCTTGGGCAGTCCGACCATGCCCGGCGGTGAAAGTATGGAGCAGGTCCTGGATAAGCTCAGCATGGCTTTGCAGCAAAAAGGAGTTCGTAAAATCAATGGATATATCATTGGAGATGCCTCCTTTTTTGACACCAAAGTGAATGGCTCTTCCTGGCAGTGGAATGATCTTGGCAATTATTATGGGGCAGGTAGCTGGGGCTTGAATTTCCACGACAACCTCTACTACCTCCGATTCCAACAGACTGGGCGCCTCGGCAAAACCCCTCGGATCGCCATCATCGAGCCTGAGATCCCCAACCTACGCTTTACCAATGAAGTAACCTCTGCCTCCGCAGGCTCAGGCGACAACGCATACATCTATGGCGCTCCCTATACCTACGAGCGTTTTGTGCGAGGGACCATTCCTATCGGTAGCAAGCTCTTTAGCATCAAGGGATCCATTCCAGACCCGCCCCTTTTTGCTGCCCAACAGCTGGCAAACCGACTCCGCAATGCAGGTATAGTTAGTGAAAAGGGAGCAACCAGTGACCGACTCCTAGGGCGCCCACTTGGTAGTAATCCCCAAAAACTCCTGACGCATCGTTCCCCGTTTCTTAAGGAAATCGTGGAGCGGACCAATATTAAGAGTGTCAATCTGTATTGCGAAACCTTGCTGAGAGCCATTGGTAAAATTAAAGGTACTGAGGGAACCGTTTCTGGTGGGATCAAGGCGCTGCAGACCTTCTGGGAGGCGCGCGGTCTTGCCTTCGCAGGAGTCGCTCTCGAAGATGGCAGTGGCTTGTCGTCTAAAAATGTAGTCACCGCTAAGTTCATGGCGCAATTGATGCGGAAGGTGGCAAGGGATAGCAAGATTTATGATGATTTCAGGAATTCTCTACCCATAGCGGGTAAGTCGGGAGGCATGTCCTACACTTTACGTGGCACCTCCGCTGCGGGTAAGGTGAGAGCCAAAACAGGTACATTAAACCGGGTACGATCCTTGACCGGTTACGTGGAGACCAAGTCAGGAAAGCTATTGTCCTTCTCTATAATCGTCAATAATTACACGGGATCAGGAGGACTAGTCCGCAAGAAGATGGAAAAGGTATTGCTAGCCATGCATGCCCTATAGCAGCCGCGAACGGTCGTGATGTATAGAGATTAACTTGCCATATTGCGGCCTTTACCGTAACTTTACGCGCGGCTGAATGACCAAAATGACAATCACATATGAAGCTTAGAACGACCTTTCTACTGATCCCCATAGTAGCACTCCTATGTGCTACATCTTGTGATCGAGATGAACGCCCCGCTGACTTTCCGCCAACTTTAAGTACCGACCCAAACGATGCACAACTTCCCACTACGAACTCGAATGAAGGAAATGCAGTAGTCACTTCCGGTCTTACCAAGGACTACTTGAACACCAATCGAGGTATCTGGCAAAAACCGGAACTTATACTTGAGTTATTAGGTAATCTAGAAGATAAGGTAGTAGCAGATATTGGAGCTGGGACTGGTTTTTTCGCTTTCCGATTAGCACCTAAAGCGAAGAAGGTGATTGCCGTAGATATTAATCCGGTTTATACCCGAGCACTTGATAGCTTAAAAGTCTTCCGCCTCGCGGATGATGTACAAGATCGCCTGGTTACTCGCTTAGGCCGAGAGAATTCTCCTAAGTTGGAAAAGGAAGAAGTAGATATTGCGATTATCGTAAACACCTTTGTTTATATAAAAGATAAAGTATCCTATCTGCGAGAGCTGAAGAAAGGTATCAAAGAAGGGGGAAAACTCCTCATAGTGGAATTCAAAAAGAAGAAACTACCTGACTTCGTGGAACCTCCACAAAAATATCGTCTTCCTTTGTATGAGGCAGAAAAGCTGCTGTATCAAGCTGGATATACTAAGATTGAAGCTAATGATACGGCTCTAGACTATCAGTACGTACTCGTCGCTGAGAAATAGTTTCCCGAGGCCGTTAGACTTCCGAAGTCTCGAAGATTTCGGAAGTCTA
>CAJXPD010000255.1 GCA_913057785.1 uncultured Lewinella sp.
ATTGGTGATGTCTGCGATGATGATATAGATGGTGATGATGTACCGAATGGCCAAGACTGCGCACCAACGGATCCAAACTTCGGCACCGAAACGCTCTACTATGCCGATACAGATAATGATGGCTTCGGCGATCCAAATGATAGCCAATTGTCTTGTGGACCGCTCGCAGGTTACGTTCTGGACAACACGGATAATTGTCCAACGAGTAACAATCCCGATCAGGCAGATTTGGATAATGATGGAATCGGCGATGTTTGTGATCCAGATGCGGATGGCGATGGCTTCGATACGGGCGTGGATTGCGATGACAATAACCCAGCTATTAACCCATCTGCTAGCGAACAATGCGACGGAATTGATAATAATTGTGACGGCCAGTTAGATCCGGCTGATTGCAATGCGATTGTTATGGAACATGGTCGAGTGATCGGAGTAGGTCAAGGTTGGCAAACGATTGCACTTCAAAACTCCTACTCTTCTATGGTGGTAGTAGCAACCGTTCACC
Organism: uncultured Lewinella sp.; assembly: GCA_913057785.1. Taxonomy (GTDB): domain Bacteria; phylum Bacteroidota; class Bacteroidia; order Chitinophagales; family Saprospiraceae; genus DT-111. The sequence continues at coordinate 506 of CAJXPD010000255.1, forward strand.
AGTCTTCTAATACAGAGGGACCAGTAGTACCGCGGATTCGATCGGCCGCTGGCAGTTCCTTCCAGTTGAGAATTCAGAGTGCTGGCGGCACACCAGCAGCAACCTATGATGTTAGTTATGTGGTGGTAGAAGAAGGGGTATACACAGAGGCAGTACACGGGGTCAAGATGGAAGCTACCCGGGTACAGTCGAGTCAGACCGCTGGCAAAAATAACTGGGTGTTTGAAAGTCGAAATTATGCCAACGCCTATAGTAGCCCAGCGGTACTGGGACAAGTAATGACTAATAATGATGCGGATTGGTCTGTCTTCTGGGCTTCGCAAGATGGCCGCAGAACCAGTGCTCCTAATGGCAGTAGTTTTGCTGCCGGAAAGCATGTCGGTGAAGATCCTGACAATACACGTGCAGCTGAAACGATCGGTATGATCATTGTGGAATCCGGGACCTACAGCATCAATGGGGAGACATTAATAGCTGGCTTAGGAGCGGATATAGTTCTGGGGGTAGGCAACACCAGTACAGGCTATATCTACGATCTAGGAGCCACAAATTTACAAGAGGCGGTGCTCAGTGCAGCCGCCATGGATGGAGGAAACGGTGGTTACCCGGTTTTCTTCGGAAGTAATGCAATTGACGGTTCAGAGCTAGTGATGGCTTATGAGGAAGATCAGCTCAATGACTTCGAAAGAAGTCATATTAGTGAGCAGGTGGCCTATCTCGCATTCGATGATGCAGCAGGCGGAAGCCAGCCATTGGTTGACCAGAAGCCCGGAGAGCAGATGGATCACCAATTTACTTCAGATATTCAATTGGAATCCGGCAACATTATCCAGGGGCTTGAGATTTGGCCCAATCCAACGGACCGCCATCTGATGGTCTCCTGTACCATTGGTCAAGAAATTTCGTCCGAAGATCTAGAATGGAGGATTTATGATTATGCCGGGCAATTGGTCAAGCGGATAGCCTGGAAGAATCGCAGTGGATTCCAGAGAGGTCAGATCTTGGTCAACAACCTGCCTAGCGGAATCTATGTAATTCAGCTAAAAGCCGGCGCAGAAGTCAAGACGAAGCGCTTCTCCATTTCTCGTTAATTTAATCCTCACAGGTTGCCACCAGTTTATAGCTGGTGGCAACCCATCCACAAATCAGCCAAGGTCAAAAATGACCAGTTTCACTCGCCATACAGTAGTTCAGCATCAGTAGATACTTCTTTGGCCGATCCACCAGGCCGAAGCCATCACCATCAGCAGCTCAACCGATACGGATGTCTTCCAGATAGAAGAAAAAGTGTAGTTATTCTTTTTATTTGTGCCATTCCCTTCTTGATTGTTGGCTGCTAGGCATAACCCGTTTAATAAAAGACTAGGTTCAGTACTCATTCATAGAATAATTCCCAATTAATCCTTATACTCGGCTCTCTTAGTGAAATAAATCCTCAATAGTATATGTCAACAACTGCATTGGCTCAATCATTCACCTTTCCCACTGGTTTCCAAACTACCAATAGAATTGTAAAATCAGCCTTAAGTGAAGGCATCGCAGAACCCAACGGACGGCCATCGGAAGCGCTATTCAATTTGTACAAGCGCTGGGGAGCTGGCGGTGCCGGAATTTTGATGACGGGCAATGTGATGGTGGATAAAGATCACTTGGTGAATGCCAACGTGATGATTGCGGAGGAAGAAAACTTCTTGGCCGACTATACTACCCTTGCCAGCCACGCCCAGGCACATGGTACTCAGTTGTGGATGCAAATCAATCATCCGGGAAGACAGGCGCCGTTCTATTTAGATAAGGCCCCTGTGAGTGCTTCCAACATTAAGATGCCGAGTAAAATATACCTGGAGCCACGCCCCTTAGAAGAGGAAGAGATTCTGGATTTAATCGAACGATATGGAAATGCGGCTTTATTGGCAAAAAAATCAGGCATGAAAGGAGCTCAAATACATGGGGCTCATGGTTATTTAGTCAGTCAATTTCTCTCTCCTCTAACTAATGTCCGGACGGATAAATGGGGAGGATCGCTGGAAAATCGCGCACGCTTTGTCTTGGAAATCTACCGAAACATGCGCAAGAAGGTAGGAGATGCTTTTCCTTTGGGGATCAAAATAAACTCTGCCGATTTCCAAAGAGGTGCTTTTACCGAAGAAGAGTCGATGGAAGTCATTCAAATGCTAGACCAAGAAGGGATGGATCTCATTGAGGTATCTGGAGGCACCTATGAAAGAGCCGCCATGGTGGGTACGATGCAAAAGGAAAGCACCAAACGGAGAGAAGCCTACTTCATGGACTTCATTGTCAAAGTGCGCAATAAGATAAAGAGTCCGTTAATGCTGACAGGCGGGTTCCGGACAGCCACGAGTATGAACAAGGCCATCGAAAATGGTGAACTAGATTTGGTTGGTTTGGGTCGGCCATTCTGTGTCTTCCCGGATGTAGCCAAGGAATTAATCAACGGTACTCGTACTGAGTGCGGTGTTCCTGATTTGCTAACGGGTGTAGATAAGATAGATATGTCCGGTATGCTTCAAACACCCTGGCACCAATTCCAATTGGTTAGAATGGGAAAAGGTCTGGATCCAGATCCCGAAATGGATGTTTGGATGGTGTACGAGAAGATTACCGGGAAGAAGCGTCCGGTCCTTGAGTAAATTATCCATTTTCCAGGCTGTCAAAAACGATCTCCATGGAACTTACCGCTTTGCATGCCAGGCTACATGAAATAGGTGCCTCAACCGAGGAACAGAACAGCGATATCTTACAAAATCGTTTTGTCCCAGATGAACTGGTTAATCAGCTAAAAGATGCTGGGGCTTTCCAACTTTGGGTAGCTCAAAGCTATGGAGGGCATCAAAGCCATGTTCTGGATTTAATGCAAGCGGTCCAAACCTTGAGTTATTATAATGGGTCGCTCGGTTGGATTCTGGGGGTCACGGGTACAGCCGCCTTAAGCAGTGGATATTTGCCTGCTGAGGTCGCTCAAAAGATCTACGGACATCCTCGAGCCATGACTGGGGGATGGGCAGCTCCGGCAGGCCGAGCCAAAAGAGCGGAAGGTGGCCTTCTCGTAAGTGGCAAATGGTCTTGGGGCTCTGGAATTCGATATTGCAGCCATATTGTAGGTGGCATCCTCGTAAATCAAGGGGAAGATCAAAGACCACTATCAGCCATCGCCTTTTTCGATCCGAAAGATGTTACTTTCATTGACAATTGGGAAGTCTTGGGACTAAACGGCACCAACAGTATAGATTACCAGGTAAAGAGTTTGTTTGTCCCCGATGGATATTGGATGCCCTTCCCCGTTAGAAAAGCCCAAATCGATGAAACGCTCTACCGGTTTTCCTTTCTCGGAGCTTTGTCCACAGGTGTTGCTTCGGTAGGTTTGGGCCTCGCTCAAAGAGCCATTGATGAAATCATGAAACTCTCTAAGCAGAAGGTCCCCAATGGAGCGCGACGATCTCTATCAGAACGACCTGTCGTACATGAAAAGGTCGCTATCATGCAGGCTCGTTATCAATCCTGCAAATTATTATTGGAAGAAAACGTCCGCAAAAACTGGGCAGAGGCAGAAAAAGGGAATATCTCTGCCCTGACCAAAAGTGAACTCCGTCTCGCCTCTACCTATGCCGTGGAGGAATGCACGGCCATTGTAAGTCAAGCTTACAAGATTGGAGGAGGGTCTTCAATTTGGAACGGCGTAAAACTCCAGGAATTGCTCAAGGACATTCACGTAGTTTCTCAACATGGAATGGTTGGTCCTAGCAATTTTGAAATTGCAGGCAGAGTTGCCTTCGATCTTAAAGTCAATGAATGGCTTCTGTAAAGTATCGATCTTACTCCTCCTTCTAAAACCTCAATAGCTCCTTGGGCAAGCCTCACAAGCCCATAGGCCTCCACCAGCCTACCTAATTCTAGGTATAAAATGTGGGGATAAGGGCCCCTTGGAGTCGAAAGTGGTCGAAATACCTACCTTTGTGCCCGAAATACCAAGGTACCATCATATGAAAAAAATACTTTTTGCTGCCTTCCTTGTTAGTCTTGTAGGTACAGGTGCTGAGCTACTCTTGTTGGAGCACACGCATGATGCTTGGCAGTTGATTCCCGTGGTCCTAATTGGCCTAGCCTTGGTCGCTTTTGGCTGGTTTGCCGCCACTGGATCCAAATTGAGTCAACAGATCTTGCGAGGCGTGATGGTGTTTTTTATCATAAGTGGTGTGCTGGGATTCGCTTTGCACTACAACGGTAATATGGAATTCGAATTGGAAATGTATCCCAGCATGAAGGGGGCGGAATTGATTTGGGAAACTTTAAAGGGAGCGACTCCTGTACTGGCTCCCGGAAGTATGATAGCTACCGGTTTACTAGGTTGGGCCTACACCATGAAATAAGCCATTCATTTACCTCAATTATATTAAACAGAAAAACACGCAATGCAACGTTTAATTTGGTTACTACTAATAATCGGTATGGTTTCTGCCTGTGCCGGAGGCGAAAGTAAAGCCACAGAAGAAGAAACAAGCACAGAAAACCAAGAGGAAGCAACTCCTCCCAAAGCTCCAGGCTCCATTGCCGTCCTCAATCCCAATTTGGCTACCGCCGAGGAACTAGCGGCCCTCCCTGAGATCGGAGAAGCTCTAGCTCAGAAGATTGTTGAAGGGCGTCCTTTCCTAAGTATGAAGGATTTCCAAGCGGTAATCGGTGAGATGGAGGAAGCTGCGATGGAAGCGCTATTCACCGTTTGTTTTGTGCCCTTAAACCTTAACACCACCCCGGAAGAAGACTTTCTTATTGTTCCTGGCGTAGGTAAGAAAATGGCGCATGAATTCGAAGAATACCGGCCATACACCAAGGTCGCTCAATTCAGAAGAGAAATGGGTAAATACGTAGACGAGGATGAAATTGCCCGCTACGAAAAGTACGTATTTGTTCCCGTTGCCCTGAATTCAGCAACAGATGAAGAGATTCTTGCCATTCCTGGCGTTGGAGATCGTATGCTGCATGAATTCAAAGAGTATCGCCCATATGCCAGCATGGAACAATTCCGGCGTGAAATTGGCAAATACGTGGATGAAGGAGAGTTAGCACGTCTAGAGCGTTTTGTTTATTTAGATGTCGAAAAGTAATCCTAAACAACCTTCTTGGTGGTGAAGTAGGGGTCGGTGACTGTTCCTACCTACCTACGGAAAAAGCCTTTCAGAATTGAATCTGAAAGGCTTTTTTTATTCCCTAGCCTGCTGTTGTGTGTTTCTCACCAACAGCAGATGGGCTGGGGAGACTGCGGAGCCCCCGCTCTGCTGTTGTGTGTTTTCCACCAACAGCAGAGCGGGCGGTTTGAATCTGCGTTCAATTCACCCATCGATTTGATCACTTCACCTTAAAGTCGTACACGCCAAATCACTCGTCAGTGCACCTTTGTAAGGCATTACGAAGCGAATCTACTTATCAAACTATGAATGTGCAGGCCGCTGGCCTTTTGACCAACAAATCCTCAGACCGGCTGCCGACTGCATCACCAAACCAAAAAACTAAGTCATGAAGAATTGGTTGTTGATACCTCTCATCTTATTTGGCCTTTCTAGCATGGCACAGATTCAGTTCCATTCCCTCCAGGAGGTTTTAGACTTTGCAGATCAGCATGCGATCGCGGTGCAACGGGCTAGAATCGGAGAACAAATCTCAATTACGGGTAAAAAGGAAGCCAAGACAGGCCTATTTCCTTCCGTCAATACCACCTTGGGTTACAACGACAATATCACCTTGCAACCCACCCTAGTCCCCGCCCAGATGTTCAATCCCGCAGCCCCAGAAGACACCTTCGAAGAATTCACCTTTGGCACCAAATACCAATATTCCACTGGTTTGCAAGTGCAATGGGATATCCTGAATTTCCAGAAAATTTTCGCTCTAAGGACTGCTGATAAGGAGGTCCTGAAAAGTAAAGCCAATGTGGAACTCAATCGATTCAATACTTACAATTCAATTGCATCCACGTATTATTCCATCCTGTTGACGCAAGAATCAATAGGTATCTATGAGGAGAACCTGGAGGTCTCTACCTCTATTCTTGAATTGGCCAAGGAGAAATACCAAGAAGGAATTCTGAGTGAGGCAGAGGTCAATCAGGCGGAGATCAAACACGTGCAGAACAAGCGCAACCTAGATGCAGCCCAAAACAACCTGCAACAATTCTACCTCCAATTGCAAAGCCAGTTGAATACTAGTCAAGACATCCAAATCCTGGATAAGCCAGCTAGCTTTGCCTTGGGAGACATGAGTGTCCATTCTCAGCATCCTGAGGTGTTATTGCAAGAATTGGAAGTACAGAAGTACGAATCCTTGCTAAAGCAAACTAAATCACTGTCGTATCCTTCCATCAGTTTAGTATATCAAAACAATCGAACCTGGGCCACCAATGGCTTCATGGATTTTTCCGAAGCCAATAAACTGCCGCAACAGATCTTTGGGGTACAAGTCAATCTTCTAGGATCCAACCGATTCACTAACAAGCAGAAGATCAAACAATCCGAATGGGAGCTACAAATGCAACGCGTGCAGTTAGAAAACACCAAGTTGGTCAAGCAGAAGGAGGATGAGTTGCTCCAACTGGAATTACAAAAGGCTTCCCAACAGTTGACCGATAATCAGTACATCCTCCGATTACAAGAGAAAAACGATGTGCACGCGGAGCATAAATACCAAGGTGGTGTCCTAGGGCTAGACGAACGCCTTAATAAATATGATGACCTGCTGGCTGCCCAAGACATGTACCTACAAAGCCTCGCCAGTTTCAGCATCGCACAGTATAAAACCTATATCAGACAGATCAATTTTCAAACCAAATGATAATCATTCCGGACATGAGAAATCTAAGCAGACTTTCCAGCTATAGCTTCCTGGCACTTACCCTATTGCTAGGTGCTTGCCAGGAGACAGAAACCACTTTACCTGTTCGCAAAACCCTGGAAGATGCAGTCTTCGCCAGTGGCTATATGGAACAGGAAAACATCTACACGGTATCTGCCAAGGCAGACGGTATTCTACTATCCTTTCCGATCCTGGAAGGGGATTCTGTTCAGAAAGGGGATTTGATAGCGGTAATCGAGAATGATATACAGCACAATCAGTTGCAAGATGCTATGGTTGTTCATCAGGATGCCATCGCTGATGCTTCTCCTGATTCTCCTCAATTACAGCATTTGCAAACCCAGATAGAACAGGCGAAAAAGCAATTGGCTTTTGATCAAGAAAATTATGCTCGCTACCAGAAATTAAGAGCTACAAATTCCATTTCACAGCTTGAATTTGAGAAGATCAAGCTACAATCCCAGAACGCTCAGAGCAACCTTGAAGCACTAGAAAAAAACTACGAAGATGTAGAAAACTCCCTGCAATTGAACCAAAAGCGCAGTCTTGTACAGGTCAATACCCAACGGACCTTATTGCAAGATTATAAACTCAGGACTGGACAATCCGGACAGGTTATTCAGGTATTTAAGAAACAGGGTGAGTTAGTACGCAAAGGAGAAGCTATTGCCCGGATCAGCAGTGGAGCCTACTTAATCAAACTATTCGTTGCTGAGGATGATATCACCAAAGTAGACCTAAATCAATCCGTAGCTGTACATATCAACACCTATCCCAACAGGGTATTTACAGCAAGAGTCACCAAAATCTATCCAGGCTTTGACGAGGCAGAACAGTCCTATATCGTAGAAGCTCAGTTTAATCAATTGCCAGACAAGATGTTTTCTGGAACACAACTCCAAGCCAATATTGAGGTGGGGCGTCGAGAAAATGTGCTGGTAATACCTAGTGACTATGTTGTTAAAGGCAGCATTGTTAGGTTAGAAACAGGAGAAGAGAAACAAATTGAAACAGGCAATAAAGATAACCTGATCACGGAGGTAGTTTCCGGACTTACGGAAGAGGATGTCCTCATAAAACCCACTCAATAAGATGAATGTCAATCAAAAAATAGCCAATATCTTCCTGACCTCTAGGGTCCGGCAGTTGCTAGTGGCCGTCCTAAGCGTGACTTTTGGCATCTCCATGTACGTTTTCATGAACAGCTTCATGCAAGGGGTAAATCAAGAACAAACGGAGATCACCTTCACGGCCATGTCGCATATCAAGATATACAATGAACTACCGAACGAAGTACATCCGATCAAATCAGCACCGAAGGATAGTAATGCGGTCCTACTAGTCAGTAACAATCGGAACATTCGATATACCGAAGGTCTTAAGAACGCCGATGCGATCAAGCAGGAATTAACACAAATTCCAAATATCACCGGCGTCACTGCACAGCTGAATCAGAATATTTTCATCCGCAACGGGGTTTCTCAGGCTAGTGCTAAACTCTCTGGCATCGAAACCGCAAATGAAGACCAGTTATTCAGTACTAGTGACTATCTGGTCGAAGGAAATCTAAGCGATCTGGATAAACAATCCAATGTCATGATTCTGGGAACGGGATTGGCCAAAATGATCGGTGTCAAAACGGGCAACAATGTCAGTGTACTCACTTCAGATGGGCTATCCAAATCCTTCAAAATAGTGGGGCTCATTGAAACCGGATCGAATTCGACAGATCGCACCCGAGCCCTTGTTTCCATCCAGACCGCTCGACAGCTACTGTCCGAAAACCGTAGCTACGCTACTGAAGTACTCGTCAATGTCGAAGACTACAATGACGCTCGAAAAACGGCAGCAGTTATTCAACAATTAACCGATTACAAGGTAGAACCCTGGCAGGAAGGAAATGCACAGCTCGATTCTTCCAGTGTCCTTCGTGATATCATTGCCATAGCCGTCTCCCTAACCATCCTTATTGTAGCGGGTTTCGGGATCTACAACATTATGAACATGACGGTAAATGAGAAAATCAAAGAAATCGCCATTCTCAAAGCCATGGGCTTCAATGGGAAGGATGTCGTGGAGATTTTTCTGACCCAATCCGTTATCATTGGCTTGATTGGCGGTCTGACTGGCTTGATGCTAGGTGGGGCGATCGTTAAGATTGTGGACAACGTACCCTTTGAGATGGGACCACTCACGACCCTTCCCGTTGCCTACGACAGTTCAGACTATATAATGGCCTTTGCCTTTGGCATCCTCATCACTTTCATTGCTGGATATCTACCTGCTCGCAAAGCTTCCCAACTTGATCCGGTAGACATCCTACGTGGCTAACCTCTAAAATCAAATACTATCATGACCGCATTATCAGTCGATAAGATCAATAAACACTTTTACGACCCCGTGGATTTTCATGTTCTAAAGGATATTTCCTTTGAAATTGAGCAAGGTGAGTTTGTAGCCATTATTGGCAAATCGGGTTCTGGTAAATCGACCCTGTTGTACTTGCTGTCAACTATGGATACGGATTACGATGGCATCATTTCGATCAACGGCACCCAAGTAACTGGGCTCCGTCAGAACCAACTGGCAAGCTTCCGCAACGAACATATAGGCTTTGTTTTCCAGTTTCATTTTCTACTCCCAGAGTTTTCCGTATTGGACAACATCATGTTGCCCGCATTGAAGCTGAAGAAAAAGTCGAAGGAAGAGATTGAAAATAAAGCCATGGAGCTCTTGACTTTGCTTGACATCAAAGGCTTGGAGCGCAAGAAGGCCTCCAAGATTTCCGGGGGACAGCAGCAGCGGGTGGCCATTGCCCGGGCCTTGATCAATTCCCCAGCCGTCATCATGGGCGACGAGCCCACCGGAAACCTGGATTCTAAAAACACAAACATCGTTTTTGACACCTTCCGTCAGCTAGCCAAGGAGCAGGGACAAACCATTATCGCTGTCACGCACGATGACGAATTCGCCGCCAATTGCGATCGGATTATTGAATTGTCGGATGGGATGTTGGTGTAGGGGCGGGGAGCGGGTTGTTGTTGTTGGTCGAAAACCTATCTGGCTAGCTAGACAGGGAGCAACAAGGGCGAGGGAGGCGAGGTTGAAGGATCCCCCAACGCACGCAGCTGTTGTGTCTTTTCGACCAACAGCTCAGCGCTGGCCCATACAAATTAAATCAAGCCTTGTATTAGACATATGAAAAAGCTCATTTTCACCACCCTCATTTTGGTCTTTACCATAAGCGTACATACCCTATTGGCACAGACTTATGAATGGGAAATTGACAAACATGAAAAGAAGGAACAAGAAAAGTAACAAGCAATCGATGAATACGATTTTTCGCTTCATAATAGATGGGAGATTAAATTTTCCTACGGGAAATGGGGCATCACCAAATCGGCAAAATCCATGGAAGAGGAGCTATTCTTCTTGCCCGCGTAAATGGATCGCTGGCAGCTACATGGCTCTTGGCATTTCACAGAATCCCTTAGCGCAGACGTATCCTTAGGATTTCAGATAGAAAGGGATGTGCCGTCAAGAGCTAGTATATTTTCGGTAATCCTGGGAGATGAGGTAGAAATCGAAGGATCGGGAGGAGGTTTTATACCACTTGATGTAGGCCTTCGCTACTATCTATCCGAGGATCGATTTCGCCCCTATGTTGGGGTAAGTCAGGGCCTAATCATGATAAGATCCCTGTACACACAAGCAGAAGGGAACTTGACCAATGGTATAATTAGAACAGACTACTCCTTTGAAGATAGACAATGGTTTGGGGAAATGAAGACCGGCTTCGATTATCGGGTCGGTAAATCCATACAACTCAATCTGAATATCTTCTACACTTGGTCCAATGCGTTCCAAGAACCAGTCGGTGGTTTTCTGCGCTATGAAGGTGTAGGTGCTAACCTCGGAATACACGTTTTACTCTAACTGCCAAGAGGAGCAGTATTTCTAACCCAACAAGAAGACATGAAGGTTTGGCTACACAAATGGCTTTGGCATCCGTATAGATTAGTATTTTGCGAGATATACGATTTCTGGAATCCGCAAATTCTAACTAGAATTAATAATGAAGGAGGAAATGTGCCACTAAAGTCAACCGTAAATACCGTTTTACCCATAGCCTTGGCTATTATATTACCGGGCCTCAGCCTCTATACCAATCCTGAAGTGGAGCTAAGTAGCAACTATATATTTTTTATAGGTTGGCTAGGAGGTAGCACTTTCATGTATCTAAACTGGTATGTATTGTGGTTTCTATGGGACATCAGGGCGAACCCCCAACGTCGACTTTTACTCCTCCTGATGATTATAGGTATGGTAGGACTGGTTAGTAGTTTTTTGTATCTAGCCTTAGACAGTGGCTACGAACTTAGAGGCTTTAATTTCATTCGTATATTATTGAGCGTGATATTGTTTCTAGCTATACAGTATGCCTTGAAGTCACAGGAAAGGATCTCCCGCTTATTGTTAGAGAAAGAACAAATCCAGACGGAAAATTACCGAACCCAGCTGAAGGTCTTACAAGCTCAAATTGATCCCCATTTCCTGTTCAATTCTTTGAATACCTTACGATCTATGGTGCGCCAACAGCACGATAATTCCGAGAAATTTATCATGAGCTTGTCCGATTTCTACCGGCAGACCTTGAAACACAACCAAAATACTACATTGAGTCTCTCGCAGGAACTCGCCGTTCTCCAGTCCTATCTATTTTTAATGAAAAGTCGTAATGAAGAGGCCACCCATGTTGAATTAAACATAGACGAAGCACTTCATGACAAGCAAATTCCAACTTTAGCCCTACAGGTAGTAGTAGAAAATTGCTTCAAGCACAATAGCATGAGTTCTAAAAGACCACTGAGCATCCATATTGAGACGACGGATGATCTTTATGTTATGGTGCGCAACAATATCCAGCCCAAGCTGGGCGATGAAGAAAGCTCTGGATATGGCCTTTCTTTTCTAAGAAAGAGATATAGATTGATGGATATAGAGGCAGGTATCATTGTAGAAGAGAGTAATGACGAATTCCGCGTTAAACTAAAACTGATCTAGGAGATGAATGTACTAATCGTTGAAGACGAATCACATACCGCCTCGCTTTTGCAGGAAATCATTGAGCAGGACCCAGACTTTATCGTGCTGGAAAAACAAGAGTCCGTATTGGACACCGTGGAATATCTGAGTAAGTATCAAAAAAATATTGACCTGCTATTCTTCGACATTCAACTCGCAGACGGAAAAAGCTTCGAAATCTTTAAGCACGTTGACGTTGTCAAACCGATTGTCTTTTGCACTGCCTATGATGAATATACTCTGCAGGCCATTAAAAATAATGGGATTGATTATGTCTTAAAGCCCTTCAAAGAGGAAGAGATTCACGCCGCCTTACAAAAATATAAGCGTCTACTCCATAATCTTCCAAGCAGCCCCGTCTCCCCTATCAACTTCAACACCGAAGAAAAAAAACAGTATCAGAAGAGTTTTCTTACTCAATTCAGGGAAAAAACCATTATCAAACGCGTGGAGGAAGTGGCCCTTTTTTCTGTCGAACACGAAACAGTATACCTGTATACCTTCTCGGGCGAAAAGTTGCCGTTGTTTAAGAAACTCGAATACATCGAATCTGTTTGTAATCCACAGCAATTCTTTCGAATCAATCGGCAAATGCTGATCAGCAGGGAAGCTATTGTCTCTTTTGAGCCTTACTTCAAAAGAAAAATTGTACTGCAACTGAAAGTAAAATTAACGGAGTTTCCAGTGGTCAGCCGACTTAAAGTTACCCCCTTCAAAGAGTGGTTGGTGCAATAACTCAAATTGGGTTAGTTCCTTAAAGCCAATCTCACTGCATGATATCCACACATCCCATGGACTCCTCCTCCGGGCGGTGTAGATGCCGAACAAATGAAGATCTTCGGATTAGGCGTGGAATAGGGATTAATGCGGGCGACTGGGCGAGTAAATAGTTGCGTGATATCTGCTGCTCCGCCGGTGATGGCTCCACCGACGTAGTTGGGATTATAAGACTGAAAATCCTGGGGTGTTGTGGTTTTTCTGGCTAATATCAAATCTTTAAAACCTGGTGCAAAACGCTCAATTTGATCTTCAATATAGGGCGTCCAATCTCTCTTAGAAGCTTGTGGGACATGGCAATAGGCATAGCCAGTATGCTGACCTTCCGGAGCACGCCCAGTATCGAATTCACTTTGCTGACAAACCATAATGAAAGGACGATCAGAAGCTCTACCTTTCCAGGCGTCTTTCTCGCTAGCAGCTATTTCTGCTAAAGTGCCGCCCACATGCACCGTGGAAGCCTGCAGGCATCGCGGGTCTCGCCACGGAATCGAACCGTTCAAGGCATAATCCAGCTTGAAAACTCCTGGTCCATAATTATAGCTCCGCAATCTTCGACGATAGGAAGCGGGGAGTTCTGCTGCTGCAATACTTGCTAGCTGTTTAGGATCCGTATCGAAGAAATAGCGCTTGGCTTCCGGCAATTGATCAAAACTTTTAATCCAAGTATTGACTACTATTTCGCCTCCCAATGATTCGAAATAAGACGCTAGGGCCTGTGCTATGGCTTGCGACCCACCTTTAGCTACTGGCCAATTCTCTACATGCCCCATCACAGCAAACATTAACCCAATAGCTGAACTAAATGGCATATCCAATGGTAACACACTATGAGCCGCACAACCGGCAAACAAGGCGCGAGCCCGTTGCCCTTTAAAGGACCATTTGGCTAAGGTGGTGGCTGGCCACAAGGCCTTTATTCCAAATCTTGCTAGTAGAAAAGGTGATTTTGGGATGCCTAAAGGTTTGAGGCTATCAGCCAGTAACTCATCAGCTCGCCGAACGAAGGGCCTGACCATGCTCGCCCAAGCCGCTCCATCCGGTCCAAGGTTGGTCATGGTTTCTTCCACAGATTGAGTAAGTAGAACAGCTTCCTCCTCGTCCAAAGGGTGCGCAACGGAGGCTTTGGCAGGAATCCATTCTAAGCCGAATTGATTCAAAGGTAATTGTTGCCAGAAGGGAGATAATATACCGGTAGGATGAACCGCGGAGCAGAAATCATGATGAAAGCCAGGTAGCGTAAGTTCATCGGTTCGAGTCCCCCCTCCTACCGATGCTGCCCCTTCAATAAGCAAGGTTTTCTCTCCGCTTTGCGCCAGGGCTATGGCTGCAGAAAGTCCATTGGGGCCAGCGCCTACTACTACGGCATCGTATTTGTTATGCATGATAGTCTTCTAACAGGATGGGGTGAAAATGGTTTGAGTAATAGCGACTATAACCAAGGCGGCTCGCAATGACGTGGCTTTGTTTGTTGGTGGGGACACACAACAAACAACCTATTATTAGCTCGTAGGCCAGGGTTGTAGGTCCAGCAGAGCCTTTACATTGGCCCTCCCCGTTTCGATGACGCCATCCTTGGCATCTACGATCTTCCAAGCCATGTAGGGCTTGAAAAGGGGCTGAGATTCGACCATCACACAGCGTAATTCCCCAGACTCAAATTGACAGCGTTCCTGAATAGAGGAAAGCAATTGAGTTCCATGTAAGTGCCCATCTCCGAAGTTCCAACCTAGTACTACGCCTGCCACCAATTCGCCATCTCGGTAGGTGTAATCCTCGATATTGTCTACAGCTTTGGGAAGCAGTTCGTGTAGAGCTCTGCCGTGCAGATGCATATGCCTAAAGGCAATTACCTTGCTGATGAGCAATTCGGATACACTCTTTTCATAAAAACCATCCAATTGCTTGCCCACGGTTTGGCTCACCTTCTTGATATGATCATCCAATTTATCTTCGGCATCTCCCTTGAACAACCAGGCACTGTAAGCCCAATTTCCTGCATAGTAACGCATGGATAATAGAAAAGAGATTCGCTCCGGAAACAAATTGCCCAAGATAGGAAGTAACAATAGCGAACCAGCCAGTATAGTAATCAGAATGGGATCCTGAACACTGAAAGCCCAAACATCAGCATTGGCACCAAATAACACAAAAGCACCATACACCATGATCACGTTCCACTCCAACGGTACCCCCATCGGGATACTCGAGGTGATATATAGATGGAAGCAAAACATGACAATCAAAGTAGCTGTGGTCACGTCTCCCCCCGTGCTCATCAGTAGTACCAAAGGAAACATATATTCCGTCGCTGTACCCAGATGCGCTAGCACCGCAGATAAAGTACTGGGGCGGAGATCATTGGGGTAATTTTTGTATAACTTCTTTCTTAACCACTTAAAACGTAACACCGCATGATTGCTGATCATCACATTCACTACCCCAGGGAAGTGCAAATTCAATTTGGAGGTGGCAGCTCCCCACCAAATGGCTAACCAAACAATCTTTAAAGCAGGTAAAGTATCAGCAGGAAAGAGGAAACATGCCAAGGCTATCAGATAATGTTCTGACCGAGCAGCCAAATACAGCGTTTTATCAATAACCCCCAAAACGGGCAATAGTATGACAATGGGTAGGACATGCTCCACGGTAATCTCTGGGGCTACCAGGGCTCTAACTAAAGACACCAACAAGCCCAAGTACAGGAGTACATCTAACCAATTGCGCGTATCTCCACCAATAAGGGGTGCTTTTGGGAAAAAGGGTAGCTTAATGGTACCCGGTCGTAACCAATATAGAAAACCTCCAAAAGGCGGCATATATCTTCCAGTTAAAGCTCCACTTCCACATCCAAGACCCAGTATTTCAAAGAGGATACTCCAGATAACAGCGATCTGAATCGCTTCCACATTGAACCACCAAGTTTCTACTGTCCCCCACCCTCCCAGGGCATCATTGAAGGAGCAGAAGAATCCCCACATAAAGGCGTAAAAACCAATCTTCAACAGGTAAAAAACGTAGATAGAGGAAGGCGAACCATAACCTTGCGTAGCCCAAGCTACACAAAGCATCCGGAGACGTTCATGGAAAGGTTGAGTCTTCCACTCCTCATAAGTAAAGGGAGTAGGCTGTGGTTGCAAGAACTTTAATTGCTTCATACTATTTCGGTTAGCGGGCAGCAATAATGAGACCTAAGCCCACGACATAACACAGTAACATGATATTCAGTAAACGGGGAACTCCTGCCGGAGCGTCCTTGAATTCTTTCCAAATGTAAATACCCCAAAGCGCAGCAACGATTGTGGCCCCTTGACCTAAACCATAGGAAATAGCCGGACCCGCTTTATCAGAAGCAATGATGCTAAAAGACATCCCGACACACCAAATGATTCCTCCCAAGACGCCCGTCAAATGTGTTCTCATATTGCCCTTAAAGTAATCCCCATAGCTGACTGGAGTGCCTGTAAAGGGTTTATACATTAAGGCGGTATTGAACACAAAATTACTGACCAGGATACCCAAGGAGAATAAGAAAACGGCAGTATAAGGACTGAGTTTACCAGCAATAGGCTGAGTAAAATCAGGGAACATAGCATTGGCTACATATTTATAGAATAAACCCATCAAACAACCAGCAACCACCGATAAGACCAGGCCTTTAGTAGAGACATTGCCCGTGCTGCTGGACATCTTGCGATAGGCGCCGGCATTCAACAGAATGGCTACAACGATTAGTCCAACACCAGCAAATAGGGTCGTGACGTCACCCACAGGCGCATCGATATAGTTCACGATCACGCCGATCACTAGCGCAAGTCCAATACCGACAGGGAAAGCAACGGACATCCCTGCAATAGCAATCGCTGCTACTAGCAAGATATTGGCAGCATTAAACAGTACGCCGCCCAAGATGGCCGATCCAATATTGTCCGAAGAGGCCTGTTGAAGATCAGGAATAAAACTACGACCTGCCTCTCCCATACTTCCCATCGTCAAAGCGAATAAGCCGGATAGAAGTACGATGCCGATTACGTAGTCCCAATAAAAGAGTTCGAAACGCCAGGTACTTGCGGCTAATTTCTGTGTGTTGGCCCAAGAGCCCCAGCACAACATGGTAATAATGCAGAAGAATACTGCTACAGGATAGGTTTCAATGATAAACATGTCAAGTTGGTTATGTGTCCGTGAAGTTCAGTGGGGTGAGGAAAAGCCAGTATCTGCACGTTCTGCACTAACGACTTCTCCCAAGTAATATAGGGAAATTCCATATTCCCACAAAAAAGGAAGGCCCCGGAACAAATTCCGAGGCCCTCGAGAAGCTTAATTCAACTATCATATTGCCTAACTC
>CAJXPD010000256.1 GCA_913057785.1 uncultured Lewinella sp.
TCACTGCTAAGATTGCTCAGTACGAGATGGCCTTCCGCATGCAAACCTCGGTCCCAGAAGTGATGGACATCCAAGAAGAACCGGATTACATCTTCGATTTATATGGCCCGGATAGCCGGACCCCGGGCACCTACGCCGCCAATTGCCTCCTAGCACGCAGACTAGTTGAAAAAGGAGTGAAATTTATTCAACTCTACCATCGAGGCTGGGATCATCACGGCGCCCTGCCGCAACAGCTCCCCATCCTCACCCGTCAGACGGACCAGCCTTCCGCGGCGCTAGTGAAAGACTTAAAACAAAGAGGTCTTTTAGATGATACATTGGTCATTTGGGGCGGTGAATTTGGCCGCACGACCTACTCCCAGGGCAAACTGACCGATAAGAGTTTCGGGAGAGATCATCACCCCCGTTGCTACACCCTTTGGATGGCCGGAGGTGGCGTCAAGAAGGGCCTCACCTATGGCCAAACCGATGATTTTAGCTACAACATTGTTCAGAATCCGGTACATGTACACGATTTTCAGGCAACCCTTATGCATCTCTTAGGCCTGGACCACGAGCGCCTGGTGTTTAAATTTCAAGGGCGTCGATTTCGCTTGACGGATGTGCACGGGAAGGTGGTGCGGGATGTTTTGAGTTAAAACCTTAACCAAGCAAGTTACCTTTTTGAATTTTTATCGATTAATGTTAGTCACCATATGTTCACGGACGGTATTGTCCAAGCATCAGTATCTATGGCTAACACCTACACTCAGATTCAGATACAAATCATTTTTGCGGTCCGATTTCGTCAAAATTTAATTCATAAATCATGGCGAGATGAATTGTACAAGTACATAACCGGTATTGTACAGAACAACAATCACAAAATGTTGCAGATTGGTGGAATGCCAGATCATCTTCACCTCTTTATTGGTATGCGTCCATCACAATCACTATCTGATTTGATGAGGCAAGTAAAAGGCGAATCTTCTGAATGGATAAATGAAAGAGGTTTTGTTAGGCGCCGATTTGCCTGGCAATCAGGATATGGTGCTTTTTCTTACGCTACCTCCGAAATACCTAGAGTGATTCGGTACATCCAAAACCAAGAAGCGCATCATGCCAAAAAGACGTTTGTAGAGGAATACAGCAAATTTCTTCGCGAATTTGAAATCGATTATGATGATCGATACATCTTCAAACCTCCGGGTTAACATATATCGTACCTCCGGCCTACGGTTTATACACAAATCAGGGGTCCTTAATTAAACCCTGAAGGGTACAAAAATCTTTGAAGCGTTTCAACCCTCGATCCATAGTAATTGGTCCTGGTGGTCTTTGAGAGGCATATCCTTTCCAACCACCGAGGCGAGCAATAATCCAGGCTGCCCAAGATAAAGACTCAGTAGTGTGGGGATTGATTACCGTTAAGGTCTGGCCAGATAACTCTTGGTTAAACTTGCCAAGAACTTGACATTGTTCTGGGGTAAACATGGTTTGTATCGGAACAAATGTTTGGCCGTCTCTGACTTGTACTAATTGTAAGGCATCCGCCGAGGCTTTTAAGGCCATAACTGCTAGTTTTTCTGTAATATATGGATCTCTGTACTGACTTCGCTCGATTTTAAACCCTTGCTCTTTTAAGATTCTAAAGAGCTGCTCAATATTCCATCTGTTTTGATAAACTTGTACTACTTTTTGAGCATCAGTCAGTCCATTAATAGACCAGGTAGTGAGTAAGCGCCAATGGATAGGTCCTTCACCTGATGGTACGGTACTGGGATGCTCTTTTACTTCCACTAGATACAAGGGACGATCTAAAGAAGGCTTATCCCTGTGTTGAGTCTGAATATAATGAGCTGGCCGTTTTAGAGCTACTCGGATATACTTGATGCCTAGAAGAGCTTGCCTTTTTCTACGTTTTATTCGCTTGGCTCTTGTTTTGGAATAATGATTGAGACCACGAATAGGAACTTGAGTGTAGGATAAAGATGAACTTTGTCCCAATAAGTCGGAAAATCTTCCCTCAAGACCTTTATCTAAGTCCGTCGCTTGGCGGTTATTCTTTACGCGGACAATAAAATCTCGACCTAATTGAGTCTCAATTTGCTGCAATGACTCATAAATATCTCCTCCTTGATCCATCACAAAAGTAAGACGCTTAGCTTTGGTCAAACGTCGATTAGTATTTCTAGCCACAATAGGCCAAACACCAGATTCCTGTTGTTCTAAGCCAAGTAAGCGCCTTTTGGTCCGTTGCTTTATATTGTCTGCTTTGCTGCCTTTGGTTAATGGGCGATTGTAGATTAACATATCCCCCAAACCAATTATACGGCTACTTACAGTACTCATGATTAGAGAGGGATATAGATAAAAACCAGGATTCTGATTCCCTCCATGCACTCCATAGTGCTCTGCCCAATGAGACTTGTTCATACTATTCAACTTAACTCCAATTTCCGTCCCATCTATGTAGGCTATCAAATCCTGATCGGTAACATCCTGTGGCTCTATCCTGCAGCTTTGATAGATTAATTCCCCTAAATTAACTCGACTATTATTAATAAAACGATAAGCCCCTATCGTTTCCTTTAAAGCTGTGCTCAATTGATGAAATACAACGCTTCCCTTTTGTTTGACCAAAGCCATCAAATCATCGTAACGCTTAGCTAAACGCTTATCTCCAAAACTTGACCGACCAACCTGATCATAGGCTGTCGAATTCATATAATCTGCACTACTCTTTGGATAAAATATACTGGTAACCATCAAGCAGTTTAATCATTACATGGCAATTTATTGACATGTGTATAAACTGTAGACCTCCGGCACGAATTGCCCCTTTCCAGGGGCTAGGTATATTTAGTCCCTAACGGGACTGAAATTAATCACCTCTTTATGGCGTGTGGCCTGAGTAACTCTTAGAAAACGAAGCTGCTTCTATCTAGCCACACCTATATTCTGCCGTGCCCAGTTAGGGGCAAAATATACATAGCCAGGGATCGGGCAGGATTTCATGTGCCGTCGGGACAAAATATAGCATATACGGCTTGACGCAAGTTGTAAGGAGCCAATAGAGGGGAGGATTTGTCATCGCGGGTAAACATGAGTTTGCAGGAACAAGTTATAATGTAGATCCTTATGTTGAAGGTAGCAGCAGATGTTCACTCGACTACCTTCGGCTTAGCTAGCAACAGCCATCACTATGTCGGTTCTATCCAATCACACCTATATTCTACCCTGCCCCGTTATGGGCAAAATATGCATAGCCAAGGATTGGGCAGGCTTTCATGTGCCGTAGGTACAAAATATAGCATACACGGCTTGATATCATTTTTCATTTCCGATCGATTAATTGTAGCACATATTAGTGTTCCCCAAACTCTTCCACTGGCAATCCACTACTCATGTTTCAATGCCAAGGCCGGATTGACGTTTACTATCTTGATGAGATGGTAGGAGATGACCAATATACTCGTGGAGCTAACGATGAACCCAGCAAGCAGATACACCCCTAGTCCTACATTCGCGCTAAAGCTAAACTCCGCTAGCCAAGCCTTCACTAAATACCAGCCTATTGGCATTGCCGCTATGATGGAGAAGATTACAATTCGACCATAGTTTTTGATAATGGCGGCAATTAGATTGCCAAGCTCAGCGCCAAGTACCTTACGAACACTCATTTCCTTGGTCCGTTGCTGAACGTGTAGGGAGAAGAGCGCAAACAAACCCATATAGCAAAGTAATAGAGATATGAAGGAGAAAAATTGGAATAGTTGGGTGAGTTGTTTCTCCTTATTGTACATGTTTCCTATGAACCGATCAAAATGGGTCATGGAAAAAGGAGCCCCACTATAGAACTCATGCCATTCCGATTGGATAGCTGTAAGCTCGTTGAGGGAGGTCTTGACAAGAATATTATTGGGTTGTTCTGTATCAAATAGGAAAACAATGGGTTCGATTAGGTTGTGCAATGATTTATTATGAAAATCTTTTACCACCCCAATCACTTTTCTTTTCTCGCCTCCATAACCAATTTCTTTACCTAGGGGTTTTTCCCAATTCAAAGACCTGGCTAAGGCTTCATTGATGATGATACCCCCCTTTTTGTCGGTAATTAGTGCGGGATTAAAATTTCTTCCTTTAGCTAATGGTATATTAAGCAGGTCGAAGTAGATTTCGTCGACCCGATAAATGTTGTAGATTTTTTCGGTTTTGGAACCTTCTTGGTACACTTCAAATAAATCCTTTCCATTTTCCTCTCCGGGAAGGGCTCCGCCACCGATCAGAGAGACATTTTGGAAGGAGCTTCGACTTCTAAGTTGTTCTCGAAAGGTCAAAGCACTACTCCTTGCTTCTTCACCTTCAGGGAGGCGAAGAATGAGTACTTCTTCCTGGTCGAAACCTAGGTCTTTCGTCAAAAGAAAATCAAGTTGCCGCCCCATGCTTAGTGTTAGGAGTAAGACCAATATGGCAATACTATACTGGAAGCCCAATAGCAATTTCTTCAATAGAAGTATTCGAGGACCTTCTTGTGATACCGATGGACTAGAAAAAGACAGATATACACCAGAATATGTGCTTCCAACTAAACCACATCCGAATACTAGTAAGGATAGCAAGAGCATTAAGAGATTGTTATTAACCAGGTTAATGGCCTCATATCCGGTATAGGCTGTGTAGAATTTTTCACCAAAGAGGATAAGTACTGTAGAAAATATAATAACTAGAACGGTCATGGCCAATGATTCTACTGCGCTTTGCATAACCAATTGGCGGCGGGAAATCCCCAGTACCTTCTTTACTCGAATCTCCTTTGTACGTTGAGTGGAGCGAGTCAGCGTCAGATTGATGAAATTCAATAGGGCAATGATCAAAACCAGCAATCCTGCCATCGCTAAAGCATTGGTGTATATCCGACTCCCCTTTTGTACATCATCTACTAAGGCAGGGGAGAAGTGTATCTCGCTAAGCGGTTGAGCGCTAAAGCTGACCGCTACCCCTGAGCCTTCTATGAGAGGAGCTAGTTGATCCGACGCTAGTTGATTCAATCTACTTTGTAATTCTTCCTGCTGTAGATTAGGGTTGGTGAACACATAGGTATACTGTTCTATATCAAACCAGCTTTGCACATCATATTCCGTGTCTACGGTCTCAGATAGCAGTGCATTGACTTGGATATGTGAGTTTTGAGGCCAATCCTGGTAAACACCCGCGACACTATACGTATTTTCCTCAATCCGGACTTGTTTTCCGATGATATCTACCCTTCCGAAGTATTTGATGGCCAGCGATTCGGTAAGTACAATGGCATCAGGCTGGGACAGTGCAAGGTGGTCTCCAGAAAGGAAGTTGAAGCTGAAGATTGAAAGAGCCTGTGGATTGGCTTGAAAAACCCCTTTCTCCTCAAAGGCTTTTCCATCAATAAATAGGGTAGAAGGATGAAATTTCAACTTGGCATATCCTTCAATGCCTGTGTAGTTTTTGAGCAAAAACTCTCCTACAGGTTTCCCCGTAGTGGCATAATGATCCGTGTGGTCTCCAGCCGTTATCTCCATGCTTAGCCGATAGATCTCCCGATGCTGGGTGTGGAAGGTATCATACTGATAGGAGCTACACTCAAACCGATCAAAGCAAATCCGGTATACAGGCGATATTTCAGGAGCACACGGAGACTATGGCGGAGCGGGTTAGGCATAGGTGTTTTTATGTAAGAGAGGCCAAGCTGATCGATATGGTTGTATCAAGGACATCCCCGCCGTGTGTAAGTGACGCGTTAAAGTACAGGCCAACTATTTTCAGACTCTAACCCACCGTAAATAATCTATATCACCGCTCCGCAAAACGCTTCAACGTCTCTTTCGTATACTCCGATAACACCAAGCGCCCACTGATTTCTGCGCGCTCCTCTAGTAGTTGATCCCAGTGCTCCGTACCTTCCCAACAGATGCGTTTGATCTCGGCCGCCGCTTCCGGGTTGTAGCCATTGGTTTGCTCGGCGAGGGCGAGGACGGCTTGATCCAGCTCTTCGGCGCTTTCAAAGACCTCCGCATAGAGGCCCTTATCCTTAGCCCAGCTGGGCGACTGGAAATCGGCGGGATTCATGGCCATCTGACTAAAGGCCGCAAGCCCTACCTTTCGCTTTACAGCTGGCCCAACGACAAAAGGACCAATACCCACGGCCAATTCGCTGAGCTTGATGCTGGCGAACTTCGTAGCGAGGCAATAGTCAACAGCCGCCGCTAGGCCTACGCCCCCTCCAACAGCCTTGCCCTGTACTCGCCCGATGATGATCTTCGGGCACTTGCGACAGGCATTGATCACATTGGCAAAGCCCATAAAGAACTGTTTGCCGGTATCAAAGTCGTCTATGGCGATTAACTCATTAAAACTAGCACCCGCACAGAAGGTGCGATTGCCATGACTTTTCAGGATGATGACTTTAATGTCATCCCGCTCACCCGTTGCCGTAATGGTGTCGGCAAGAGCTTTCAGTAAGTCACTGGGGAGTGAATTATGAGCCGGGTGGAAAAAGGTGATTTCGGCAATACCTGCTTGTATATCTTGCGCTGAAACAAAAGCTTCCATGTGTCCAAGTTCTATGTGCTAGACCAAACCAAATTGGCTAAAATGGTGGTGAAAATGTTTGCGATTCATGAGATCCCAGAGTTGCTTGTCGAGCATTCCGAAAATGGTATTCGCCGTCTCGATGCCTGGGTTTTCCTTGAAAAAGGCCTCATACTCATCGAGGACTGATAATAAGGCCGCTTTTGCTGTTGCCAGGCTGTCGAAACGAAGGTCTTCGAGTTCTTTCTCCTTCAACAATGGATGATCGAAACCTCGGTGCATAGCTCGATAGTTAAACAAAGACTCTTGAAACCGGTCTATGCGATTGGCTGGAGTGATAATTTCGGTTTCGACCCTGCCAATCGCCATTTGCATAAAAAACTCCAGGTGCTCTACCATATGTTGTGGAGTTAGAATGCCCCAGTTGGCCTTGTGTTCCTCCGTTAACTTGTCTAGGGCCTTAGCGACATTCGTTTTATTGAAATCTAAGAAAGGAGATTTTTTCTGCACCATGGTTAGGATAGTAGCAATGGCTACCAATTCTCCTTCTTGATCAAAAACTTCTACATACCACTTCACTACTCCGGAAGGGAATTCTCGCCCTTTGCTATCCCGATCTACCTTTTCCTTACAAGTTAAACGGACTTGAATGGTATCATTGTGATAAATCGGGCGAACGAAGCGACACTCTTCCAAGCCATAGTTGGCAGCTACTGGCCCTTTGTTCGGATAAACAAATAGCCCCGCAGCAGCAGCCAATATGAAATAACCATGGGCGGCACGCTTTTCGAAGATTGTTCCTTCCAGGGAAGTGATATCCGTGTGTGCATAGAAATGATCCCAAGTCAAGTTGGCGAAATTGATGATATCGCTGTCGGTAATGGTGCGCTTATGCGTGAGCAGCGACATTCCTGGTTGGATATCCTCAAAGTGGTAGGCGAAAGGATGTTTTGGTATTTCTTTGTAGCGTGATCCAGCCTGGTAGATACCTGTAATCTCTGTTATGGTACTTGGGGTACCTTGGATCGCACAGCGCTGCATATAATGTTTCACACCACGCATGCCACCCATTTCTTCACCGCCACCCGCTCTACCTGGGCCACCATGTACCAGGGTTGGTAAGGGTGATCCATGACCGGTACTTTGTTTGGCATTCTCCCGATTTAATACTAAGATCCGTCCATGATGACTAGCGGCTCCAACCACGAATTCACGGGCAATCTGATCATCATAGGTGGTAATAGAGGCACACAAGGAACCTTTGCCCATTTTAGCCAATTGCACGGCATCTCCCAAGTCTTGATAAGGGATGATCGTGCTCACTGGACCAAATGCTTCTACATCATGCACGGCTTGGTTTTGATGCGGATCTTTTTCCAACAAAAGAATTGGACTCAAGAATGCCCCTTTTTCTGCATCAGCACCTAGCAAATTGACTTGGTCGAGATGGCCATAGACTAATTCTGCTGTTTGACACAATTCATTGACACGATCTCGTACTTCCTGTACTTGATCCTTGCTGGCCAATGCTCCCATACGTACACCCTCGGTAGTAGGATTCCCAATAGCAACCTTGGACAAGGACTTGCCCAAAGCAATTTGAACATCTTCGACATAGGCTTCGGGGACGATTACTCGGCGTATGGCCGTACACTTCTGTCCACACTTAACCGTCATTTCTTTGCGCACTTCCTTGATGAAAAGGTCAAATTCCGGGGTGCCGGGCTTGGCATCCTCACCGAGGATAGCGCAGTTTAGGGAGTCGGCTTCCATATTGAACGGTACCGCTTCATCAATGACCCTGGAATGAGCCTTTAGCATTCGACCCGTCGAGGCAGAACCCGTAAATGTAACCACATCCTGTGATTCAACTGCATCTAGTATTGTTCTTGCGGATCCACAGACCAATTGCAGGGCACCTTCTGGCAGAATACCAGAGGATATTATTTCTTTTACAACTGCTTCCGTCAAAAAGGCTGTGGCAGTCGCTGGCTTCACTACGGCGGGAACACCCGCCATCCAGTTGACCGCACATTTCTCCAACATGCCCCAAACCGGGAAGTTAAAGGCATTGATGTGAATAGCTACCCCTTCCTTAGGTACCATAATATGATGCCCCATGAAGCTGCCTCCTCTGGATAAGTCTACGGCTGCCCCATCGACATGAAAGGGTTGATTGGGGAAATTTTTACGTAAAGAAGCGTTAGCAAAGAGGTTGCCGAATCCGCCTTCTATATCGATCCAGCTATCTGCTCGGGTAGCCCCTGTACGATAGCTGATTTCATAGAATTGCTCTTTTCTTTTATTGAGATATAGAGCCAATTTCTTAAGCATATTTCCTCTTTGCTGGAAAGTCATTTTCCGTAGAGGAGGGCCGCCCGTTTCGCGTCCGTAAGCGAGAACCGTACCTAGGTCAATACCTTTGGTGGTGGCATGCGCAATCACTTCTCCGGTGACGGCATCAAAGACAGCCTTTCCTTCTCCTTCTCCCTCTCGCCACTGGCCATTAACGTAATTCCCTAACTTGATCATATATTTGTGGGTTTACTACTTAGCAATTTGGTCTTATGCTTGATCGAATCTTCTCGAAGTTCGGTAAACGGAACCTCGGAAGAGTGCGATTAATTCTTGATTCTCGTCTCGATATACTTTGACATCATAGGTCGCCATCTTATGTCCCAACTGTAGCTCTTGTGCCTCCGCAATCAGCACATCTCCAGCCTCGGCAGCCTTCACATGCGTAATTTGACTGGTTTGAGAAACGCTCAATCTCCCATGAGAATTAGAGGCAAAGGCAAAAGCACTATCCGCAAACGAAAAGCTTACTCCACCATGCAAAATGCCAAAACCATTGAGCATTTCCGGACGCACACTCATGCGGAGTTTGCAATAGCCTCTTCGTAGTTCTATTAGCTCAATGCCCATCCAGCGACTAAAGAGATCTTTCTCCATCATCCGATCAAATATTTGAGACGGGCTTAATGTACTAGACATGATGCGTAGCTTTTTCTGATGAGAAAAAACGACTACCCGATGCTGCCATTTTTCGAAGCAAGGGGCTACATCTATATCTACTTTCATGATAAAGTTCAAAGAGTTCGTCCATCCGCTGCACACAGGTTTCAATGCCGATCTCATCTGCCCAAGTGAGCAAGCCTTTAGGGTAATTTACCCCTTTTGTCATGGCTGAATCGATGTCTGCTCCACTTGCAACCCTAAAATGTAAGGCATCGGCAGCTTCATTGATCAACATGGCGACGATCCGGTCGACGATGGCTTGTCCTAAGACGCTATCTTCTGTGGGCTCCGGTTTCGTGGCTCCTTCTTGGTAGTCATAGTAGCCTTTACCCGACTTGCGTCCAAGGTATCCGGCTTCTGACATACGCTTCTGTGTAAAGGAAGGGCGGTAGCGAGGATCAAAATAAAAGGCTTTGAAAACGGTTTCCGTCACGGTGTAGTTAACATCATTCCCAATAAAGTCCATCAATTCGAAGGGTCCCATTCGGAATCTGCCTATGGTCTTCATCGCCCAGTCGATTGTAGGAATATCCGCTATCCCTTCATCGTAAATCCGCAAGGCTTCTCCATAGAAAGGGCGCGCCACGCGATTGACGATGAAACCTGGGGTATCCTTTGCGATCACGGTATGTTTTCCCCATGAAGTAATGATCTTATTAGCACTATCCAATATAGATCTAGCAGTTTGCACTGCCGGGATAATCTCCACCAGCTTCATGAGCGGTGCTGGATTGAAAAAATGAATACCGATGAAGCGTTCTGGATGTTGACAGGATGCGGCCAAGGAGGCAATGGAGAGAGAAGAAGTGTTAGAAGCGATTATCGCCGAATCAGAGAGCAAGGGCTCCAATTTTTGGAAAACCTGTTTTTTAATATCAGGATGTTCAATGATGGCCTCGATGACCAGTTCAGCATCTCTCAGTTGCTCCAGGTCCTGAACATAAGTGATATTTTCTTGTATCTGGTGGGTTTTTTCTTCGGAGAGTCTGCCTTTCTGCACCAGCCGAGCCATGACTTTGGCGAGCTTTTCTTGACTTTTCTCTAGTGCGGCAGCATGGGCGTCATATAGGTACACTTGGCAGTTTGCAGTAGAAGCGACTTGAGCGATTCCACTTCCCATCGTTCCTGCTCCAATTATTCCGACTTTCATATAGGCAGTTTAAGTTGGGCTCAGGATTTGCTTAGAACACACTTCCGAAGTCTTTAAGACTTCGGAAGTGTGTTCTAAGCAAACGCCCATTATTTAAGACACTTAAAATAGTCGAACGGCTCCAGGCAATCCTCGCATTGAAACAAGGCTTTACAAGCCGTCGAGCCAAATTGACTAATCATTTTGGTATTGGTAGATCCACAGCGGGTGCAAGGAACGACTCGAGCTCCATCCAATAGGGCTTGTTTATCAGCATTGGCCTCCAAAGGAGCAGCAATGCCGTATTCCTCTAAGCGGGCACGACCTCTTGGAGTGATCCAATCGGTAGTCCAAGCCGGCGCCAGGACCAGCTTTACTTTGGTGGGATAGCCGGCTTGTTCCAGCGTGGCTTTGATCTCCATGGCGATGGTATCCATGGCTGGACAGCCAGAATAGGTTGGTGTGATTTTCACCAGAAGCGTATCTTCTTGCTTCTCAACAGACCTGACTACTCCCATATCCATAATAGAAAGGACAGGGATTTCAGGGTCTGTAACCTTCTCCAATAAAGCCTCAATTTCTGGATATTTAGTTGCCGTGTCCATAAGATCAAATTAGATTACTCGGTTTACCATTCCATATTCGGGTAAGTTCGCTGCATGTATTGTAAGGTGCTTAGGATATGGCTGTGGTGCTCGGAGTGTACGCCTTTCTTCCCACCATCATGGAACCCGAAGAATTGCGGTGTACTTAAAGTAGCCTCTTTCAGCACAGCTTTTACCTTATCATAGTACTGAGATCGAACAACCGAAAGATCAGCCCCAATTCCCTCCTCCTTCATTGCCTTTTCAATTGGCGTTTCTTGTACCAATTCCCCGATGTAGGGATAGAGATAATCTACGGCAGTTTGCATTCGATCATGACTCTCAGCGGTGCCATCTCCCAATCGTTTTACCCATTCTGAAGAAAAGCGAAGATGATATTGCACCTCTTTAATAGACTTGTGGGCAATGGCCGCAATCTGTTCATCCTTACTTTGCTTTAGTGCTTCTAGAAGCGGAAGATGGTAGGCATCAAAGAAGAATTGCCTTGTGATAACAAAGGCAAAGTCTTTATTGGGTTGTTCCACCAAAAGGGTGTTGCGGTACTCATGTGGATATCGGGTCATAGCGATGCTATCCTCAGTGACTTCCGTATCTGTAGCCCCTCCTATTTCTCCCTTTACCTCGGCCGCGTACTGAAAATAGTTCCGCACTTGTCCAAACAAGTCCAAGGAAAGATTGGTCAAAGCAATATCCGTCTCTAAACTTGGTCCATGACCACAGAGTTCACTCAATCGATGCCCCAGGATCATGGCATTGTCGCCTAGCATCAACAGATATTGATAGAGTTGTTCTTTCATACTAGATGTGTTTCAGTTCGTTTGGCAGGTCATAGAAGGTAGGATGGCGGTAAGCCTTATCCTGAGCGGGCTCGAATAATTCGCCACTGTGTTCGGGGTTTGAAGCGGTGATGGCGCTGGATGGCACTACCCAGATGCTTACCCCTTCTTGGCGGCGTGTATATACATCGCGGGCATTTTCCATAGCCATTTTAGCATCGGCAGCATGGAGGCTACCCACATGGCGATGTTCTAATCCACTTTTTGATCGAATGAATACCTCCCAAAGAGGCCAATTTTTAGTACTCATGGTATTACTGGTTTAGCCTACTTCCGCTAATCTTTTTTGTTCTTGCTTTTCTGCGTATGCCATTGCAGCTTCTCTAACCCAAGCACCATTCTCATAAGCAGATCTCCGTGCGTCTAGACGCTCCTTGTTGCAAGGGCCATTGCCTTTCACTACTTGCCAAAATTCATCCCAGTCAATCTCTCCAAAGTCATAGTGGCCACGTTCTTCATTCCATTTGAGGTCTGGATCCGGCACCGTCAATCCTAAAAATTCAGCTTGTGGAACGGTAATATCTATAAACTGCTGTCGCAATTCATCATTGGTTTTGCGCTTGATTTTCCACTTCATAGATTGTTCTGTATGCGTGGAATCAGCATCTCTAGGTCCAAACATCATCAGGGAAGGCCACCACCAGCGGTTCAGCGCATCCTGAGCCAGGTCTTTCTGCACCTGTGTACCGCGGCAAAGCGTCAGCATGATTTCATAACCTTGTCTCTGGTGAAAACTTTCCTCCTTACATATCCTCACCATGGCTCGCGCGTATGGGCCATAGGAAGTTCGCGTAAGCATTACTTGATTAATAATGGCAGCTCCATCCACCAGCCAACCAATGGCTCCGATATCTGCCCAGCTTAAGGTAGGGTAGTTGAAGATGCTGGAGTACTTGGCCTTACCGCTATGCAATTGCTCAAAGAGCTCATCACGGCTAATACCCAAGGTCTCCGTAGCACTATATAGATACAAACCATGGCCTGCCTCATCCTGTACCTTCGCTAGCAAGGCCACCTTGCGGCGGAGGCTAGGGGCGCGGGTTATCCAATTCCCTTCTGGGAGCATACCGACAATCTCGGAGTGTGCATGCTGAGATATCTGCCGAATATGCGTCTTGCGATACTTCTCCGGCATCCAATCTTTTGGCTCTATATTATGACCCGCATCAATTTTTGCCTGAAATTCTTCTTCTAAACGATCAATGGTTAGCGACATCAGGAATTGATTTTAGTTCTTCTAATTTATTTGTAGTCCATTACAATTGAATGGAATAAATGGCTGTTTACACATCAAAATCGACGACCACTTTCTCCGTTTTTGGCATGGCTTGGCAGGTTAGTACATATCCTGCTTCTACCTCATCTTCTTCCAAAGCATAGTTGACTTGCATTTCTACCGCTCCTTCAATCACCTTGGCACGGCAAGTGCAACATACTCCACCTTTGCAAGCGAATGGAAGGTCAGCGCCTTTACCCAAAGCTGCATCCAGAATGCTGGTATTAGGATCTTGTAGCGAAATATTGAAAGCTTTTCCACCCTCTATGATGGTTAGTTCACAATTGATTTGTTCTGCAGTATCGCTCTTTGTGGCCTTTGTACTTCCAGGCTTTTGTTGTCCGCTGGTAAATAGTTCGAAGTGTATCTTTTTCGCCTCCACCTGCTTAGCTAGCAAATAGTCGCGTACCATGAAGATCATTTCTTCCGGGCCACACACAAAAAAGTCATCGATCTCCTCTAGCGGCAACATTTTCTCACTAATGACATCCAGTTTTTCAATATCTAGACGACCATTAAAGAGCGGAGCGCTTCGTTGTTCTTGTGTCAGGAAATGGAAAACCTTAAATCGATTCAGGAATAGATTCTTCAGGGCTTCAATTTCCTCCTTTAGTATAATGGAGCTGACTTGCTGATTGATGTAAAATAGCGTGAAGTGACTTAGAGGCTCGGCGAGTAGATGGGTCTTAATAATGGAAAAAATGGGCGTGATACCACTTCCCGCGGCGAAGGCGACATAGTTCTTTGCTCGATCCGTTTCAATGTCCGTAAAGAAGCGACCATTGGGAGGCATCACCTCTACGGTATCCCCTTCCTTTAGCTGTTCATTGGCGTAGGTGGAGAACTTACCGCCATCAATGCGCTTTACACCAATTTTCCATTCCTCATCCAGCGGACTAGAGCAAAGGGAGTAGGATCGTCGCACTTCTTCTCCCGCAATCTCAGCTTTTAAGGTCAAGTATTGCCCTTGCTTGTAGGAGAATGTCTCTTTTAAATCCCCTGCTACATCAAAGGAAATGACAGAGCAATCCTCGGTCACTTTGTCTATGGCTTTGACGGTTAACGGATAGAAACGCTGTTGGGGCATAACAAGAGGTTTTATCATACTAACGAACATTTGTTCGTATTTGTTCTATAAAAAAATGCCTTTTTTGATTCGGCTTATTTTGTCTGCGCTAAAGGCTTACTATTTAGGGCTACATGATGCTTCCCTTTCACCCTACAAAACTAACGAATGTTTGTTTATTTTCCAAGGTAGCCAGTCCCCTATGCCACTTTTGTACAGGATGGATTGATCAAGTAGAGCCTCTCCTTAGGTAATCAATCGGCACGACATTTGAATGGGTATAGTTAAGTAGATATACCGCAATGAAATAATTTGCGTTAGTTTCGTAAGGAGGTAAATACAGGCTTGATTTATGGGGCAATTTTTTGTTCGTTGGATTGGGGTATTGATTGGGTGCGCTTGGTGCTTGGTGCTTTCGGGACAAGACCAATGGGCGCTGCGCATTCTACCCTTAGACAAATCTCCCACCTGGCTACAAGCTGAGCTCAATTATGACTCTACCTTTGCGGATTCTTCGCAAGTGATTGCTGCCTTGAGTGAAGTGATTGGCGAGTTGCAGTTGAAGACCTACCTCGAAGCTTCCATTGATACGATGGTGGTAAAGGATCAAGACGTTCTGGCTATACTACATGTCGGACCTCCGTATCAGTGGGTGAGGCTGGGCAAAGGCAATGTAGAGGAAAGCCTCTTGGGGCAAACAGGGTACAGGCCCAGGTTTTTCAACAATAAGGCTTTTTCACAGCAAGGATTGAAAGATTTACAGGATGCCATCTTGATTTATCTGGAGAATCATGGCTACCCCTTCGCTAACCTACGATTGGACAGTCTAAAGGTTGATCATGGACGGATTAGTGGGGTACTACAGGTGGAAAAAGGAGACCTATATACTTTTGACGACTTGACCATTGAGGGGAATGCCAATGTATCTGAAACTTACTTGAGTAGTTATTTAGGGTTAAAACCAGGAACGCCTTATGATCAAAGGAAGATATTGCGGGTAAGAGATCGAATTCGCGAACTGCCTTTCTTGCAAAGTAGGAGAGACCTAAGTGTGACTTTTGAAGGAGAAAAGGCCAAGGTTAATCTCTTTGTAGACAAGAAACGAGCTAGTCGTTTTGATTTCCTAATTGGGGTACTACCGAGTAGTGCGCAAACTGGCAGAGTGCTGATCACAGGAACTTTCAATGCAGAACTCCAGAATCAGTTTGGTTTAGGCGAACGTATTTATGCCGCTTTCGAGCAACTTCGCCCACAGACGCAGGAACTGGAGTTGGAATTCAACTATCCCTATGTGTTGGGTACACCTTTCGGGGCGGATATGCATTTTGAGCTCTATCGGAGAGACACCAACTACCTTGATCTTCGCTACAACATCGGCGCACAATACCTGTTGGAAGGCGGAAGCTACCTGAAGGCTTTCTGGAACAACTATACTTCTAACCTTTTGTCAGTGGATACAGTTTCAGTTCTTCAGACCGGACAATTGCCGGACACTCTCGATGTGAGCCATTCTACCTTCGGGTTGGAATACAATCATCAGAAACTGGACTATCGTTTCAACCCTCGAAAAGGTTGGTCCGCTTTTATTAAAGCAGGTGCAGGGGTGAAAACGATTCGCCGCAATAATCTCATTAGCCAATTAGATATTCCAGATCCGTACGCAGATCTAAGCTTAAGGTCTTTCATCTATCGACTAGAGGCTAATTTGGCTGCTTACATACCGATGTTCAAAACCAGCACCTTTAAAGGTAGTTTGCAAAGTGGTTTTGTCATTACAGAAGAGCCGATTTTTGCGAATGAACAATTTCGGCTTGGAGGAAACCGCTTACTTCGTGGTTTTGACGAGGAATCCATTTTTGCTACGAATTATGCCGTCTTTACGCTAGAATATCGATTACTGATTGGTCAAAACTCTTTCCTCTATACGTTTGGGGATTATGCTCGATTAGATGAGAAAACGATAAAAAATCTACCGGGGCAAAATACCATAGATTATCCCTATGGATTCGGGGCGGGTATTAGTTTTGAAACGAAAGTAGGGGTATTCGGGATTAGCCTAGCTTTTGGTAGTAGAAAACAGAACCCAATCGACTTTGGCGCGCCGAAGGTCCACTTCGGTTACATTAGCTTGTTTTGAGCCTGGGTAATTTCATTGATGAGGGATTTCCTAATTGGGGTTTAAAGCCTGCAGTTTGCTTCGTCGATTGGCTTAACTACGCGCTCAAGGTTAGGCTAGGCAGCAAGGACTATCGGATAAGGAACATACCAAAGGCCGTGATCAGGCATTTCTAATAGAAATATCTGCAGCATATACTTTTCGAGAAAGTACGTTAGTCTTTTTTCCACTCAATGCGATTAACAATCACCTTTCCGTTGTTCACGACCATCAGCGGATCATGTATCGCTCTTATATTCTCCAAGGGATTGCGTTCCAAGATTAATAGATCCGCATCCATACCTTCGGCGATATGGCCAGTATGATCGGCTATTTCCAAAAAATCCGCGGCAACAGAGGTAGCCGCCATGATGGCTTCGGCATTACTCATGCCGATTTTGACTAGTTCTTCCAATTCCAAGCCCAGACGCATCACACTATTTGGGTTGTAACCGGTATCAGTAGAGGCGATAATCTTCACCCCCATTTTGTAGGCCTTGGAAGCGGTTTCACGTATACGTGGAAGCATATGTCGACCCCGAATTTCCAGGAGAGGTTGATCGTAATCTCCCCCTGGTGCCACTAAGTCAGTGACAATGGCAATAGTAGGAACCAAGTAGGTTCCTCGATCTAACATGAGCTTCAGTGTTTCTTCGCTTAAATAAGTGCCATGTTCTATGCTTTTGACGCCCGCAAGTACCGCTGCTCTGCCTCCTTCGTCTCCGTGGGCATGGGCAGCAACTGGAATGCCATGTTCTGCACCAACTTGTACCAATATCTTTAATTCTTCTTCTGTATAATAAGGTTCGCGAGGGTCG
>CAJXPD010000257.1 GCA_913057785.1 uncultured Lewinella sp.
CATACTCTTAATTTTTTAACCGTTACTTAGCTTTCAAAGCACCAGAACTCCACTTCTTTTCATCTATAGTAAACATAGCACCGCATGCCCGAAGAAAAACAAACACGAAGCATCAACGAGGACATTAAATGGATCGACGTCGTCACCGACTGGATGGACAATAAAATTGCTATTCCAGGTACGAATATTCGTTTTGGTCTAGACTTCCTAATTGGTCTGGTGCCTTACGTGGGAGACTTGCTGAGCTTCGCGATTTCCGGCTTGTTGTTGATGGGGATGGCGAGACATGGGGCGAGTGGTATGCTGATCCTTAAGATGATCGGGAATGTATTATTGGATACGATAGTTGGTGCCATACCGATCCTGGGTGATTTGTTTGATTTGCAATACCGAGCCAATTGGCGTAACCTCAAATTATTTGAAGAGTTTTATGAGGAGGGAGAGCACCAGGGGAGTGGCTGTTGGGTTATTCTCTTCATCATGATCATTTTCGGAGCCTTGTTTTTCTTGCTGGTTTACGTGCTCTGGTCATTCATGGGGAGCGTATGGAATTTTATTATTAGTTGATCATAATGTAGATGAAAAAGACGATATCCGATTCGCCAGTTGTTTCAAAAGCGCTTAGTCATATCCTAGTCAATTCCGTCTTAATCTTATTCCTCTCTATTGGACTATTAGGTTGTGGAGCTCCCACCCAAACTGAGAAGCAGGAGGAAAAACCAGCACATCCTGGCACTTTCCTTACCGTTGAAAAGCAGTTTCCAGAAAGTCAAGTCGATGGCTACAACCTCTACATTCCTCGTACTTGCACGGTGGAATCAGAGCCATTTCCATTAATCGTCTTTCTGCAAGGAGGTTTCGGGATAGGAGGTAAGGTGGAAGCTATTTTCAATTGGGAATTGCCGAAAGAGCTGAAAGAAAAGCATGTGCTCGAGTCTGAACTCGACACCCTAAAGCTTAACACTTTTGTATATGTCATGCCGCATATCACTAGCGGGGAGTATTATCATGGTACTGCCGGTATTCAACAGGTCATTGATGAAGTGCTGGAACAATACAATATAGATGCAAGTAGAATCTATTTGACGGGCTTAAGTCGAGGCGGGTATGGGACCTGGGGGATCGCTAGTAAGATGCCTGAACGTTTTGCCGCTATTGCGCCCATTGCCGGGAATACCCTTGGCGTCACCGATTTCGAGGCCTTATTGGATCTACCGATTTGGACAGCGCATAATCCAGAGGATGAGCGGGTGGATTATTCAAGAACGGAGAATGCGGTGCGAAAACTAGAGCGATTATCCGAAGGAAAGTTTCATCGGACTAGTACGGTCGCTGAAGCTGACTATGTACAGCACGATCACATCTTCACATCGGGAGCTAACCCTAGCTTTGAACATGATGCTTGGACAGAAATGTACAATGAGGCCAATTTCTTTAAGTGGTTGCTGAAGTACAAAAAGGAGATTAAGAACTAGGGCGTTTGGAACTTAGAATTAGTTTTGCCAATGCATTCCGGCGTTGAACAGCCTTTTGATATTTTACTTGTCTTTCTCATAGTTGGCCATCGGGCCTGGATTTTTCTACCACTAAAAGTCTGGAAATGATTAAAACGCTCCTGCAACTTATTTTCTTAGCCTTTCCCGTTTTGCTGCATGCGCAATGGAAGCAGCTTGATGAATTTCTCCCATCACTAATTGAAGAAGCAAATATCCCCGGCTTGTCTATTGCCGTACTCGATAAAGGCGAAATAGCCTATGTTGGATCATTTGGGGTGCGCAGTGAAGACACGCAGGAGCCCATTGAAACGGAAACGATTTTTGATGCCGCTTCTTTGAGCAAACCACTTTTTGCTTCTGCAGTCATGCAACTAGTTGAAGAGGGGAAGTTTGACCTCGACCGGCCGCTTTACAAATATCTGCCTTATCCTGATGCGGCGGGGGATGATCGGTATAAGTTGATCACCGGACGGATGGTACTCAGTCACACTAGTGGTTTTCCCAATTGGCGACGAGGTGAACTGAAGATCAATTTCGATCCGGGAGAGCGCTATAGCTATTCCGGTGAGGGTTTTGTCTATCTGATGAAAGTGATCGAAAAGCTTACTGGAGCATCGCTTGACGATTGGATTAGTGGATTGTTGTTTGAGCCCTTAAAATTGGAGCGGAGCAGCTACATTTGGCAGGAGAGGTTTAATGACAATTATGCCTTTCCTCATGGTAATCTTAAACAAACTTTTAAGAAGCGGAAACCCAAGGAGGGAAACACTGCTTATTCGCTTCAAACTACGGCGAAGGATTATGCGCGCTTTTTGCAGGCGGTGATAAATAGTGAACGCCTGAAAAAGGCAACCACGAAGCGCATGTTGACGCGTCAGATACATGTACCGGAAAAGAATTGGTCTGCTGGTCCACTTTCCGAATCGATCGGTTGGGCCTTGGGTTGGGGTACGGAAAAAACCGAGCGTGGTCAATACTTCTGGCAATGGGGTGATAATGGTCCTTTTAAAGGTTTTGTAATGTTTGATCAAGCCGCTAAAAAGGGCGTGGTATACTTTGCGAATAGTAGCGCAGGCCTGACCATAGCCCCGGCGATTTGTGAACGAGTCTTCGGGGAAGAGCATCCCGTCTTTTCTTGGCTCAATTACGGGACCTATAAGAACCCTGTAAACCAGTTGGAGAAAAAGATACTCGAACAAGGCATCACCAAGGCCATTCCCACCTTCATGGATAAAAATGGAAAACATCAGGATACCCTTCAAATCTCGGAGAGGGATATGAATGCTTTAGGATACCGCATGATGTCTCGAGGGCGTTACCAGGATGCTAAGCAAATCTTAGGTATGAATATGAAGGCTTATCCGTATTCCGCGAATGTATTTGATAGCTACGGGGAAATTTGCCTGCGAACGGGAGATCGGCAAAACGCAGCCAAATACTACGCCCAAGCCGCCACAAAAGACCCTAATAATAAGCAGGCAAAAAACTTAAGTCAGCAGCTTAACCAACCCGCGGAAGGAAACACTACTTTCACCCTCGACGCCTACCCAAATGCACGTCTTGTCAGTGTAGCTGGGGAATTCAACAGCTGGAGAGAGTTAGGCAATCTCATGCAGCGACGCAATGGGGTATGGACGACAAAAATCGAGCTAGAGCCGGGGAAATATGAGTACAAATTTGTGATAGATGGGGTGTGGATTGTAGACCCTGGAAATCCAGAACATGTCTATGAGCGGAACCACAATTCGGTGATTGAGGTAAAGTAGGAACACTTCCTTTGCGAAACGGATTCTAGACGCTACCTTTAAAGGCATACCATGACAGCATTCGAGATTCATAGGAACTCTGTTAGTCTCGTCCAACTGTCTTTGGTAGCGACGAAACACCCGCCATCTAATCCAAGATAAAATGATACCAGCCGAAGAAACCTTTGGAGGAACCTTCCCTTTTAAGCCTAATTTCACCGAAGCTCCAGGCTTTAAAATGCATTACGTAGATGAGGGGGAGGGAGACATAATACTTTGTCTACATGGAGAACCCACCTGGGGCTATTTGTACCGCAATTTCATTCCTAAACTTTCCCAAAACTACCGCGTGGTGGTCCCTGATCATATGGGCTTTGGTAAAAGCGAAACGCCACAGGACCGGGAATACACTTTCAAAGCCCACGTGGAAAATCTTAGCGCCTTTGTAGAGGACCTTGGATTATCAGATATAACTTTTGTTATTCAGGATTGGGGTGGCCCCATTGCTGGCTCTTTTGCCTTACGCCATCCTGATAAAGTCAAGCGTTTCTGCCTGATGAACACGATGCTGGGCTATGGCGCGGCAGTAAGAGATATCCCTAAGTCGGATACCAAGGTGCCGAAACTGCACGAATCCTCTTGGTTTACTTGGGTGAGAAAAGCCTATGCGGATGGTACGTATCAGTCGGTAATGCAGCATATGGGAGACACTGTCCTAAGCGTCATGAAGAAACTCTATTTTCATAATTCGGCAGCAGTGGACGAACAATGGATGCGTGCTTATTCTCTGCCATTTGCAACCAAGGAAGAATCTATTGGGGCCGTAGAATTTCCGCTAGATGTGATTTTGGATCGGGTTTCGGAATATGCCGTAGAAGGATTGAAGATGGGCAATCTTGAAAAGGTCAGGTCTAAACCCGCCATGTTAGCGGAAGGAATGTTAGATAAGGCGATGCCACCAGCGATGGTGATGAATGACTTCCGCCGCCTTTTTCCCAAGGGACCTATTGTTGAGATCGAAAATGCGGGCCACTTCTGTCAGGAAGATGTTCCGGAGACACTAGTGGCACTGATTGAGCAATTTATTCAGCTGACTGACTGAGCTGTCGTTTCTCCTTATGTTAGTCTTCTTTCACATCTTAACCTAAGGATGTGAAAGAAGACCTTGCTCTCTTAGTGGTTACTCCCTACATGGGAGGAAAGAACATATAGCTGTAATACTCATTAAAGAATCGTTGCACCTCCTCTTCTGTCAAGCTATCTATTTCTTGCTCTTCTAGGTTAGGATTGCGTTCTCGTATCTGCTTTCTAATCGTATCGGTAGGATCAAAATCGAAAAAAGACACGATGGCATTGTAAATGGTTCTCATCTTAGAAAACAGATAGTTGGGGGCTATGGTCTTGCTGTTCATGGTATGACTAGTTTTGGTTATCAAATATCTGCCTTACAAAGGTGTGCGGAAAAAGACCACTTTGCCTGCACTATTGTTTCAATTCGGAGGACTATTGTTTCAATTTTGGTGAAAATCAGTTCTAAATTCAAAACTAAACCAAATGGCCTGTGTTGAGAGTGGTGTGAAAGTTGGGATTTCGGTTGGTTTTTGGAACTATTAGGATGTTTTCCTTCTTTAGTCCAAATTTTAATTGGATCAATTTGCTATATTGGGAAGAGAAGTTACCTATCTAGCGTTACAACTCTCACCCTACGAGAACCTACAAGCACAATTATACTGCCGATAATAAGACTATTCCTGATTCAAATCCTAATTGTTTTATACCTAAACTCCTACATAATGTCTACAGAACTTATCATTATTATTATCGGAACTGGCTTATTGGTACTTGCCGTTCTAGGTAGCATATCTACTGGTGATTCTGATACCGGATTGATCGGAACTAGCCTTAGGATTCCTTTTGGTCTCGTTGGAATTTTACTGATGATCTATGGCGGATATTCTTATGGGGCTGTCAACTTGCAGGGGCAAATCGAACAAGTGGTAGTAGGGGAGAAATTGCAAGTTCAATACCCTGTGGAAACCGTACAAGTGCTTTCTCCCATAAAGACAGATTCAGTCAAATGTCGAATCTTGACCTTAGGTGTTTATCCTGAAGGTCACGAAAAAGATATTTGGGTACTGCTTCGTCCTTCTGATGATCGGTACTATCCACAATCTGATCATACCAATACCTCCTACAAAAGGAATGGAGAGTGGCAAGTGATAACGCGTTTTGGAGGGGATAAAGGAGAGACCTATGATGTGATTGTCTATGAAACGGATCCAACGGCTTCAGAGTACTTCAGCTCCACCATCGCATCTTGGAAAGAAATGGAATCCTATCCTGGGCTTGAATTGGCTGACCTTCCCACTAGTGCAGTCGAAGTTGATCGTATTAAGGTAGCGTTGCAAGAGAACTGTAGGGGAGTACACTAGTCGATGAAATAATGTGTACGGTATTAGCATTAAGGTTTTGGTTGTAATACTACAAATTGGCTTACTCCATAATGAAGAATTTCTTCTGGGGGTACATTGTATTTAGCAACAAAAAAATTGACTTTGCTTTCCTTCACATATTTAAACTGCCTCCACAGCACAACTTCAAATTTGGGTGAGACTAGATCTAGTAATTCGTTTTTGGAGAATCGGCGAACGGGTATACCTTTGGTGTGATTTCCAAAGTCATCTGCGTATTTGTCATATTCTTCTCGAGATAGGAATGACTCTGAGTTCGAAGCCTTCTGCCAAGAAAAGCCTTTGGTCTTAGGGGAGGCATGAGAGGTAGCTATGATTATAACACCATCGGCTTTTACTAGGTGATGCAGCTCTTGGATCAGCTTGCTGCATGCCCTTGTACTGACGTGTTGAATCACTTCTGATAGTAAGACGATATCAAATCTTTTGCTTGGGTTTTCCTTCCTGTACTCATGACAATCCATATTTAGGATAAGGCAGTTATCGATCCTCTGCAATAGATTTTTCGTCCAATCATATCTAGTAAAGTCAGGTTCAATACCCACTATTTCACTCATCTTCGGAATAGCCATTTTGCAAAAACGCCCTTTCCCACAACCAATGTCAAGGAATGATCCTCCAGCTTTGAGGGCGATTAGTAATCGAATGATTTCTATATAATCTTGGGTATTGCGACCTGTTCCATCTCCAATTCGATTGGTAAAGTTCTCCCCATATCTTTTCATGGGGGGATTTCCATCCATGTATCTATACTTTGCCATTTTCCTGTCAGTAAATGTTTAAACCAAAATCTAGTAAAAAAAATTGGGCAATCTCAAGTATTGCGGAGGAAAGTAGTCTCTTGCAAATGAGGGTATGTGGATGAAATCCTACTACGGATAATTACTGTTTTCAGCACTTAAGATGGAATGACAGTGCTTAATTAAGAGTGATAAATTTGTTAAAAGGGGGCTGTGAAAACGCGAAAATTCTGAGAGAACTCCCATCTTTAGGCCATGAAGACAGCGATAGAGCGAATTGAACTAACACCCGGATATTCCATCTCCAGGGTGTTGAAAGGAGGATGGCATTTGGCAGGAGGGCATGGAGCCATTGATACCCAGCAAGCCATCGAGGATATGAAGGCTTTTGTAGAAGCTGGGATTACCACTTTTGATTGTGCAGATATCTACACGGGAGTGGAGGAACTGATTGGGAAGTTTCTCAAACAGTACCAGGAGGCTTTCCGATCTGGCGAATTGGCGCCGGTACAAATTCATACCAAGTACGTTCCCGATTTTGACAAGTTAGAAAGCTTACGCAAAACAGATACAGAAGCTATTGTTGATCGATCCCTAATGCGATTGGGGGTTGATCGATTAGATTTAGTACAATTCCACTGGTGGGATTTCAACACGCCTGGCTAC
This sequence comes from uncultured Lewinella sp., assembly GCA_913057785.1. Lineage (GTDB taxonomy): Bacteria > Bacteroidota > Bacteroidia > Chitinophagales > Saprospiraceae > DT-111. The sequence goes on from CAJXPD010000257.1 coordinate 7,119, forward strand.
GTGGAGGCCGCCCTTCATTTAACCGAACTACAGCAGGCCGGAAAGATCAGAAATATTGGGGTGACGAATTTTGACGGACTACACTTGAAGGAGCTTGTAGAGGCTGGAGTGAAAATCGCTTCTAACCAAGTTCAATATTCTGTTTTGGATCGTCGGCCTGAGGATGATTTGTATTCCATCCAGGAACAACATGGCATTTCCTTTCTCAATTTCGGCAGTATTGCCGGAGGTTTCTTGACGGATCGCTACCTAAGCGTTCCTGCCCCCAGCCCTCCCTTTGAAAATCGTTCCCTAACTAAATATAGATTGATCATTGAAGAGAACGGAGAATGGGCATTCTTTCAAAGCTTACTGCGTATCTTAAGATCTATTGCAGATAAATATGAGGTAGGAATTGCCGAGGTAGTTGCCCGTTGGGGTTTGCAGCGGCCCTTGGTGGCTGGGGTGATCATTGGGGCCCGCAACCAGCGTCATCTGCAAAAGCTAAAACAGCTCAATGGCTTTTCTTTGGAAGCGGAAGATTTGAAGATTATCGGAGAACATATCCAACGAGCTCAGGGGCCTTCAGGGCCCGTCTTCGGTTTGGAGCGAGATAAGGCGGGGAAGCATGGACGGATCATGAAGTACAATTTGAATGAAAAATAATTTTAGTGTTGACTGTATAATAAGCAATTAAGAATGAATTGTGCAGGTGGATAATGATGAATGTAGAGTGACTTACGATGAAACTTACAGATACCAAAATAGAGACGAAACTATCCTTTTATGGAGGGCTATGGGGTGCGATTTTACCCTTCCTTATTTTCACCTCGGGAGTGATTGCGATTGCGCTATCCGGTGCGCCGGATGAGCGAGGTTTCTGGCCGGTACTGCTCCTTGCCATGGGGATTGGCTTGATCTTGGTGAAAGACAAAACAGCATACAGTGAAGTGGTGATCCAAGGTATGTCACAATCCATTGTGATGATCATGATCACGGCTTGGATGCTGGCATCTATCATCGGTGTGTTGATGGCCAATACTGGCTTTGTGGAAGCCTTGACCTGGCTTTCTAGCCAACTCCACCTGTCTGGCGGAGGTTTTGTGATAGCCAGCTTCATCATTTGTGGTCTCGTAGCCCTATCTACCGGCTCTAGTTTTGCTACCATTTTGATTTGTGGCCCTATCCTATATCCAGCGGGGGGGCTACTCGGCGCTCCTTTAGCACTTTTGGCCGGCTCCATTCTGGCTGGTGCAACCCTAGGAGACTTCATCGCGCCGATCTCGGACACTACTATAGCAAGTGCGCTAAGCCAAAAGGCGGACATTGGTAAGACGGTGAAAAGCCGCATCAAATACATTCTCCCAGCCGCTTTGATTGCCTTGCTGGCCTTTGGCATTGTAGGGCTGGTTTTGCCAGCGGAAAGTACTTCTGCAGGTCAGGAATTACTTGGTGATCCAAGGGGATTACCGATGTTATTGGTACCCATCTTCATTATCTATTTGTTTCTAAAAGGAAAGCATCTATTGCATGGACTTTTGCTGGGGCTATGGTTTGGCATTGCGCTGGGCTTAGTACTGGGCCTTTTGCCCTTCGAAAAACTCTTTAGCTTGGACTTGGAAAATTTTACGGCAAAAAGCCTCATTGTTGATGGGATAAACCGTGCTGTTGGCATTAGCTTCTTTACGATCCTCTTGATGGGGCTAGTAGCTACTTTGAAGGCGAGTGGTCTGGTTGATCGCCTGATGGAATATGCCTCAGAAAGGACCAATACCACCTTTCAGGCCGAAGCATGGATGGCGGGCGCAGTAGGCGCTGCTGTTCTCTTGACGACGCACAGTATCGTAGCCATACTGATGGTATCAGAATTCGCTAATCGTACCGGTGAGGACCATCATATTTCTTCTATAAGAAGAGCCAATGTGCTCAGTATGGTGGTTTGCGTTTTCCCCTTTCTACTACCGTACTTTATTCCAGTAATTTTGATAGCCAATACCACCTTGTCCGGCGCAGAATTTGGCTTACCTTCCGTCTCTCCTTTAGATGCGGGACTATACAATTTCATTGGGTGGGGGATTGCCCTGGTTGCGATAGCTTCTATATTCTTCGGGTATGGCAGAGAAAGAGATAACCGGGAGGCTGCTGAATGATTACTGAGCGCGGCGGCAAAACTTCCGAAGTTTGACAGGGAGAGCGTAAGGAGAAACTTCGGAAGTTTGCGCGCTTGGGTTGTTCATTGCTTACATACAAAACCAAATTCTATGTCTACAAAACCACCATTACGCCCCGATCAATTCGAACTCTACGACCTCACCATCGTCGTAGAAAAAATAGAGGGTAATTGTACTTGCGAAATGTCCGTCGGCGACTGCTTCCATATGAAAGGCGGCAAGATCTCCATGCCCGATGGGCAGAACTTCTGCCTGTATGCCCTACAATCTGCCATCCCACTCCTCCCCGCCAAGCAACGCATCAATCATCCCTCCGACTGGATGGAGACCGACGCCCGGGTGATCTGCCCCGATCCTGCCTGCCAATTGGTGATGCGGATTGATCGAGATGGTAAGCGAGTATTGGATCATGATGATGTGAGTCCAATACCTTGGGATAAGATTCAAGAGGAAAAGCAGAGTTTTGACAAAAAGGCATAAGTACGCTTTCCATAAAACCAATTAAAATGAGTGAAGAGGCACTAGTAAATTTTCACAAGGTAGCAGATCGACAAGGCCCTGGTAGTGAAGAGGAAACCCTGCAAGCTTTCGCATTAACGGGTTTAGGGCAAGAGGACTTTGTCCGTGTAGCAGATATTGGCTGTGGTACCGGAGGACAAACAATAAGCCTTGCCCGGCAGGTTAATGGTCATTTTAAAGCGGTGGACCTTCGCCCAGGGTTTCTGGCTGAACTTAATAGAAGAACTAAACAATTAGGATTGCAAGATAGGATCGAAACTATAGCAGCATCTATGGATGATCTTCCCTTTGAAGAAGAGGAACTTGATCTGATTTGGTCGGAAGGAGCCATCTATAGCATGGGGTTTACGGCGGGAATCAAAAATTGGAAAAAGTACCTAAAACCTGGTGGCTGTTTGGTAGTAAGCGAAATCACTTGGATAACCCATTCACGGCCAGCGGAGATCGAGGCCTTCTGGAATACGGCTTATCCTGAAATAGACTACGCCTCCAGGAAAATCAACGTATTAGAGGAAAATGGGTACATTTTACAAGGATATTTTACCTTATCCGAAGATAGTTGGAGAGAAAACTACTACCAACCGATGGAAGATCGTTTTGCTACTTTTCTAGAGGACCACAACCATGCCCCAGAAACACAGCAACTTGTTGCAGAATATCAAGAGGAGATTAGGCAATATGAGCAGTTTAAAGATTTCTACAATTACGCATTCTACGTAGCTAAGAAGGGATAAGTCTTCCAAACCTGCAATGGTGGTTTTGCAAATGCCTCCGCTCCTTAGTTCTCCTACCGCCAAACATCACCTCCACTATGAGAAATTAGGAGAATAATAAAAGCGCGTTTATAGTGAATTGATCTATTGTAAGAAGGCTACTCGGTAACTTTTACCGATAGGGATTTTCTGGCCATCAATTTCTAATAGATTTCCATAGACTGCGGTGACCTTATCTAAGGCAACCAAATAGGATTTGTACACTCTAAAGAACAAACCGTCTGGTAGCAATCGTTCTATGTTTTTCATGGATTGATGCGTCATATAACGGCCCTCTCGCGTCCTGATATCTACGTAGGCACCCATGTCCTGGATATAAAGGATTTCTGAGTAAAGTACCTTCATCTGTTTATAATCTGTCTTTACGAAGAAATGATCCTTGGGTATCGTTTGAGGTTCCGATGATCCTTGTGCCAATTCTCGGGGCCGATGCACGCCTTTGACAAATCGTTCGAATGCAATCGGCTTCACTAGGTAGTCTGTAACCTCTAGTTCAAATTTCTATAGCATAGTCAGCTGTAATCAAGAAGATCTGAGGCTTTTGTACCAGTGAATTGATCGGTTAGATCAGGCATCTGAATATCAAGAAACATCAATTGAATATTCCCTTGCTACCTCTAAGGCTTCAATCCCACTCGCACAGACTGCCTGGAGGTGCAGAAGGTGCAATTTCTTGACTTAACTTTCCAGTAAGCGTATGGCGGGACATTCGTCGTCGACTAGGATGCAGTTCATGGCATGGGTGGTTTAGGTGTGGGTAAGGTGAGGTGCAGGAATATCTGGAATAGCCCCGCCTGACTCGTGCAGGCCAATTGGTGTTGGTTCGGATAACGGAACTGTGGTCGATGTCGTATCATTTCCAAAGAATTACTGGTGCTAGCTGCCGGCTTTTTCTGTGGGTCAGTAGTGTGTTCTAATTGGGAAACCAAGTTATTATCAGTGATGGATAAATATCCTTGATCCACGCACTCCCCAACGCATGCAAGTTGCCATGAGTAAGGGCATTTTCAAAATAGGGAATAAAGAACAGAGGTTCGATCTGGATGCCTTCTACTTCAAAGGTAATATTGTATTGCCCATCCTTTTTCAACAGCTGTAGGTCCAGGTATTGTTGGATATTTCTTTTAGCAAATTGCATTCGTTCCAGATTTATTCATTAATTATATTTTTGGCTTTCTTTTTGGCTTTCTTTTCAGCCCTTTTTTCTTTTAAGGTTTTCATTGCGACTTTCTTACCTGATTTTTTTCCTCCGTCTTTGTCTTTTGACATGATCTATTACTTTTTTGATGAAATTAATTCTTCTTTAAATCACTTACTCCAATGAATGGCATGGCACCTGCACCTGTAACCTGAGGGAGAATACCATTCCATTTTTCTATTGCCTTGAGGTTGGCTTCTATTTTTCGAAGTTCTATGAGATCAGGTGAAATATTCATTTTCTGCAATCGCAAGGCTTCTGCTTCAGCTGTTGCTGCTGCAATAGTCTGCTCTGCCTCCACCCTAATCCTATCCAGGTCTCGCTTAGCCTTCAGCGCATTCTGCTCTGCGGTCTGTTTTGCCTCAATGGCGTCAGTAAATATCTTTGAAAAACTAAAGGAGACAATAGAAAACGCGTCCACGGATATATTAGACAGTAGTAGTCGTCTAGTAAGAGATTCTTGCATTTCTGCACTGACTGCGGGTCTTTTCGTGATCAATTCTTCTGCGGTATAACGGGCTGACACCGCTTTCATGACCTCTTGTATAGCGGGGTCAATCATCCGCTCCTTAAATTCCACTCCGATCGTCTGGTAAACCAGATTGGCTTTTTCAGGTAGAATATGATAGTTGAGGGCAACGGATAACGCCACATCCTGAAGATCAGATGACGCAGAGGCCGCATCAGTCACCGCCTTATGAATTTTGATATCCATTAGGACAACCTCCTGCATTACCGGTACTCTGAAATGAATTCCTTCATTCAATACTTTGTCTTGAACAGCGCCAAAATTCAGAACAATACCTCTTTCACCTGCTCCAACCTGAACCCACGGTTTGAATAAAACGATAACTACTAGTATTCCCGTTACGATTGCTAAAGTCTTCCAGGGACCTTTCTTTATTGATTTTTTTATCTCTTGATTATTCATGATATTCATCGATGAATTGAATCGTACCTTACTTGCTGTTTGTTAGAAGATAGGAATGGGAGTAGTAAATAGATAAGAAAAAAGAACAGGAACAAAAGCTCCTGCCCTTTCTGGACCCTTCTAATGTATTTCGTACGATCTACGAAAAAGTACGTTTTCCATTTTAATGGGCCAACTTTAGTTTCTTTAGGATGTTTATTACTTCTTCTTGGGTTTTAAGTAATCTGGCACCGATCCTATTAAGGAGTTCATTCTCTTGGCCATTTTCGAACCTAAGGTCTGCCAATGTCAATTGTCCGTATTTTTCTTTGAGTAATAGTTTCGAATGCCAGTCCCAAGCTGTAGTGCCATGAAATAATCCGTTGTTTTTATTTTGTGGGTGATCCATTTATTTCACTTGATTAATTAAACCAATATTGGCAATACAAAGATGGAGAAATTTGATACCGAAGGCCTTACATATCTGAAATTGATACTTACATAAATCACATGTTTTCGAGATTTAATTCCGTTTTATGAAAGGACAAAATGGAAAGTAATTATATACCAATCTAGGCCTGAATATTTTTGATAATGTCAATTACTTCCTGGCGTCTTTTGTTCAATCGAAAACTTAGTTTACTCATCAGTTCATTTTCTTTACCCCTCACGAACTTTAGGTCATTCTCTGTCAGGCTTGAAAATCTTTCCTTCAGTAGTATTGAAAGCTTACTCCAATTTTCGGAAATGTTCATAAGCTCACTGCTTCTATTCTGCAACGTATTTAGCATGTTCTTTGATTTAAAGGATTAGAGTATCTTATAAAGATACAGTGGCGCAGTGCTTAGAAGATTACATATCTAAGTTAGATAGTTACATATATCACATGTTTTCCAAATTTTCATTCCGTTTTCGTTTCATTTTTTTGTAAAAAGAAGGGGTGAGACCCGTTATTCTTTTGAATTGGTTGGATAAATGAGCAGGGCTGCTATAATGAAGTCTATAAGAAATCTCAGCAAGGCTAAGTTCATCATATAGTATCAATTCTTTTACCTTTTCAATTTTATGAATAATGATGAATTGTTGTATGGTGAGCCCTTTAACTTCCGAAAAGGTATTGGCTAGATAAGTGTAATTATAACCTAATTTTTCGCTTATGTAATCAGAGTAATTCACTTTGGGCAAGTCATCAGAATAATGAATCATTTCAATGATTACATTTTTAATTTTTTCAATTAGAATGCTCTTTTTATTCTCTAAAAGTTCTAAGCCTGATTTCAATAAGTTTTTGCTTAATTGCTCTCGTTGTCTATTTGTAATTTCTTCCACAACTTCAACCAAGCCCAAATCAACGACGACATACTTTATGCCCAGCTTTTTTAATTCTTCTTTTACCATCATCTTGCATCGTAAGCTGACCATATATTTGATGTATAATTTCATTTTGTTGCAGCTTTTTAAAAAGCATCTCTATGAAAAAAAACAACGAGAAAATAACATTAAGGTCTTTCCACATCACTCCTCAATTTTCTTTTCTTCATGCAAGTTTATTTGACTGGAGAGCCTTCTGTCTCATTGCTTTGCTCCATATCCCGTATTGTATCCTGAATTATGGCATGAATTAGCAGTACAAGGAGCAAGACTGGCACGGCATAATTTTGGCTGGATCGGTGTTGCCAAGCGGATGCTGGAAATATTCGCCCATTCAATCAATCACCAAACGATAGAGTCCAATATTTTTATGACATAGAAAATCAAAGTAATAGGCTCTCATCTGACAATTGGTGATGGCCATTGTGCACTGCTTGGGCTTTTTTCCGTGTAAGCGGATATTCTTGTTCAAAGAAGAATTTCTCTTGTCCAAAGACTGGGAAAAGATCGTCCAGCCAAATGGCTTTCGGGTCGTATTTGGCAAAGAATGGGCGAGCCACCCAATCCGGATTTCTGCCCTGGATAAATTGTAATACGTATACTTGCTCGCCCATCACTTCGGAAATGCCAAGTACTTGCACCTTTCCTGGTCCGGCCGACATGCTTGGGCCCCTAACCGTGCGGGCAATGCCGCTTACCTGCCGGTAGGCGTCCCGAAAAATATGCCAGGCATTTTCCAGGGAGCATGCAAAATAGTGTTGTGCGCCCGTATCGCGAGCCAAAAACATATAATAAGGTATGCAACCCAGTTCTACCTGTCGGCGCCACATATGTGCCCAAACTTCTGCGTCGTCATTAATATTCCGCATGATAGGAGACTGGGTTCGAATGACGGCTCCGGAATTTAAAATACGATCAATCGCTTTTTCTACTATTTCAGTTTTCAATTCATTTGGGTGGTTAAAATGTGCCATAAAGGCAATGTGGATACCAGCTCTTTTAGCTTTTTCAAATAGCTTCAACAATTCATCGGCATCGGCATCGGTAACAAACCGTTGTGGCCAATATGCCAATGCTTTACTTCCCAGGCGAACAGTGCGTAGGTTGGGAATTTTAGCGTCGATCAGCGCCTCTAAATAATTCGATAGCACTTTGGTGCGCATGATTAATGGATCACCTCCGGTAAAAAGAATATCTGTAATGGCAGGGTTGGTCCGTAAGTATTTGATCATCAGGTCTATATCCCGCATAGCAAACTTTAATTCATTCATCCCCACAAATTGTGGCCAGCGAAAACAAAACGTGCAGTAAGCGTGACAAGTTTGCCCCTGGCTAGGGAAAAAGAGCATGGTTTCCCGATATTTATGTTGAATACCGGTGAGCTTAACCTCTTCCATAATAGGGAGATTCTGCTCCATCTGACCAGCTGGATGTGGATTCAGTTCAAGGCGAATTTTATTTGCAATAAGTTTTAATTCCGCTTTCTTGGCTCCTCCAAGAATGGCATCAGCCATTTCGTGAAAATGAATCGGTTCCAGCATATCCTTTTGAGGGAAAGTCAGGATGTAAAGAGGGTCGTTTTGATAGTTTTCCCAATCGATTAATTCATTGATGACATAGTTGTTGGCTTTAAAAGGAAGGACATTGCCAACTATTTCAATGTTACGTTTTTCTTCTTCGGAAAGGTGAGCCTCGATTTGTGGAATTTCTCGAAAATTCCGAAGTGTAACAGCTTTATATTTCTCCATATTGATTTAATTGACAATTAAAATTTATGATCAAAGGCAAGAGAAGCGTTTATAGAATCACTGGTTTCTTCTGATAAAAGGCCTATTTTCTATAGTATTCTCTGAAAGAGACCATCCGTTGTTTTTCCTCATCCCACAGTTTGTTGTTGATGCACTTAAGGCTTTGGCGGAAAGTGAGCACATTAACGAACTTATTCAATACGGGATTTTCTTTAGCACACGCTTCGAGGTTATAATTGGGTATTTTGGAATTCAAATGATGAATATGATGAAACCCAATGTTACCCGATAGCCACTGAAATACCCTGGGAAGTTTATAATAGGTGCTGCCGGTCATGGACGCAAGCAGGTGATCCCACGTATCTTTACTTTTTTTGTAATTTTCCTCATGCTGGTGTTGAATATAGAAGAACCAAAAGGCGATCATCCCGAAGAACAGCAAAATGGGGATGTGAATCAACAAGAACTTCTGCCAGCCTAAAACGATAGCAAGCCCTCCGTAGAGAATGACAACCATTAAATTGTTTATAAAATAACCCCAGCGAATCTTCTTCCATCCCTTTAGGCGTACAAAAGGATAGCGTAGAGAGACGGTCAGATAAACAATCGGTGCGATAAGGAACTGCACAATAGGACTTCGAAAAATCCAGTAGCTCAGCTTCCCCCACCTTGAACGATTACGAAATTCTTCGGTCGTGAGGAAATGGATGTCTCCTAGTCCACGATATTCTAGCTGTCCGTTGTGAGCATGATGAGCAGCGTGGGTACGGCTCCAATACTTATAGGGTATGGTGCTGAAAAGACTAGATATAAAGCCTATTGCATTATTCAATTTCCTTGATTTGAAGAAGGATTGATGACCACAATCGTGTTGAATGATGAAGATGCGTACCAAAAACCAGGCAGCGATAATAGCCAGGCCGAAAGTGAGCCAGTACGACCAGTTTAGACTGAAATACATCAAAACCCATAAACCTAAAAAAGGGAGGAAGGAATTGAGAACCTGGAAGAGAGCTTTCTTCGTATCGGACCTTTGGTATCTCTGTATCATTGGCCGCCAGTATTTTAAGGTTTCTTTTAGATTATTGCTTTGCATTATTATTTGTCAATTTCCGATTGAACAGGCAATAATTCCTGCGAGGCCGACTTTCAAATAGAAAGGACCTGATCGGTATGTTTAATGATTTTAATTCAAGGTGAACTAGCTAGAGCCATTTGTAAAGAAAAAGAGGATAGACCAGCAACCTACTAGAATCCTCGAAGGGACTCACGGCGTGGTTCTTAGGTAGAATTAATTCAAGTGTCCACTTTGCCTAGCTTAAGGTGTTTATGTATTCAATGGCCTAAGTTTACTGGCTTTAATTCTGACTTCAATGCGGGGACTCATGCCAGGAGTGGAGTAGGGCCCTAATTTTCGCCGAAAATTTTTTCCCCCTTTGTACCTTCCTGATGGTCTTTGGTAAGTGTACTTAAAACAATGGTCAAAAAGATAGAGAAAATGATCTTAAATGAGACTATTGCACCCTGTAAAGAGATCATTTTCCAAATTTTTGGGATTAATTTCGGTTTACGAACGTGTTTAAAAATTGCTTTAGGAGATAGTTGGAAGCAAATTTT
>CAJXPD010000258.1 GCA_913057785.1 uncultured Lewinella sp.
TGGTGGATACTGGGGAAGAACCCACGGTAATGAAGATGGTATTCCACCTGATGGATTGAAGCGTACTACTTGGGGACTTTACCCAGCGGGTGGTAAGTTTGATGCAGACGACTGCACAGGTATCGGAAATGCAGGTGTAGATGGTGGACTAGGAGCTGGTATCCATCCAATCATGTTATCCTCATTTGTTGATTTCCTAAAAGCAGAAGCCGTATTGACAATGGGAGCAAATGGTGATGCAGCTATGTTCCTAGAAGATGGTATCCGTAAATCCATCGCCAAGACGATGAGTTTTAGCTCAAAAGCTCCAGTTGATGCAGCTTTTGTACCTTCAGACATGCAGATTGAAGCCTATGTAACTGAGGTATTGGATGCTTTCAATGCAGCTGATGCAGATGGAAAATTACAGCTTGTTGTAAATGAATACCGTCTAGCAGCACATGGTCAAGGTCTAGAGATCTTCAATGCTTACCGTCGTACAGGAAAGCCTGCTGGTATGCAGCCTACTCGTGTAGCTGATCCAGGTGCATTCCCTCGTACGTTCTGGTATCCTTCTAGTTACGTTGATCGTAACGCAAAGGCCAGTCAAAGAGCTAATTTGGAAGAGCAAGTATTCTGGGATACAAATCCACCTAGATTCATTAACTAGGAGAAGGATTATCCAGAGAATATCTGCAAATCAATTTGGGGTAGGATTTCATTCTTCCCCAAGCATTCAAAATCAAATTGAATTTCAAAGATGAAAAGAATAAATATATTTCTAGTCTTTGCCTTTGTTCTTGCTGCTACAGCTTGTGAGAAAGACAGAGCCTTCATCGAATTCAAAGACCTAGAGTACGGAGCCTTCCCTCGCTTGATCGACGGTGTTAATGGTGAATTTAACTTCTTCGATCCTGCCGGGTCTGCTATCGACTTTACTGTTGAATTCTATGATGAGAATCAAGGTAAGAATGTTCAGTCTTATTCTTGGACTGCTTCTTACTTCGATAAAACAGCTGGTACTTTTACCACTCCGCAGACAGTTGCAACCTATACTGCTTCTGACTTCAAGCCAGAACCTGAGACAGGTCTTCCATCTATAACGATCACTTTCACCTTCCAACAAGCTTTGGATGCAATGGGACTAACCACTGCTGATATCGATGGAGGTAATGCTGTTCGTTTCAATGCTACATTGACCAAAACAGACGGTAAGACCTTTGATATTTCCAACACTGGCGCGAATATCATTGGTAATGCTCCTGCTTTTGGTGCTTTGTTCGCCTTTGATCAAAACATTATCTGTCCTTCTGAGCTTGAGGGTACATACTCTGCAGTTACTACTTATCACCAGCATGACTTCATCGGTGATGGTTATACCACGAATACACAAGATGTAGAGTGGGTAGCTAAAGGTAGCGGTAAGTATGATGTGATAGGTTTTGACGGTGGTTTGTATAGCGACGGTCCTTATGTAGGTGCTTATGGTACTTCTGCTTTGACTATCGAGGTTGTTGACGCTTGTGGTGTAATCAGTACACCTGGTGCTCAAGATCCTTGGCAGGCGCTAGAAGAAGATCCAAATAGCCCTAACTCCTATGATCCTGCAACTGGTGTTATTACCATTACAGTTGTTGGAGCTGTCTACGGAGAAAGCTGGACTACGATCTACACACCTAAGTAAGCTAATATTTTGATGATTTCGATCATCTAAATAATATAAGAGGCCCGATCCATCCGGATCGGGCCTCTTCATTTTTCCCCGCCCTTGTTGCGTGCCCGTCTAGCAAGCTGATAGATTTACCACCAACAACAATTCCTTAATTCCCGACCAACAACCATCCTGGGCTCTCAATGACCATTCAACAAATCAACGCCCCACCACTACCTGCTGCCTGATTACACTACCATTCTTCATTCTCACTACCAAGCCATAGGTGCCAACCGGAATACCTTGGATGTTCAGTCTGGAATCCACTGGGCCGGCCTGTTCATAGATAAATCTACCTAGCAGATCAAATAATTGTACTTGTGCTACTTCCAGCTGTCCAAATTGTACCTCAAATGCTCCGCGATTTGGGTTCGGAAATACTTTCAATTGATTAAAATTGGCCTCCTCGGTATCCACTGTACCGATTACGATGCTATTGGAAAGTGCACTGCATCCTTCGGCTGAAGTGATCTCGAGTTGATAAGTACCATTTGCGTTAATCAGGAGACTGTCACTCGTGGCACCACTGATGGCTTCTCCATCTAAGAACCATTGATAGGTCCCTTGGGCATCTGTGAGTAGGTAGGGACTGGAGTCCCTGATGAGTGGGCTTTCTGGGGGAGCTGCAATAGCAAAGGTAAACGTGTCCGAGAGATAGGCATAGCTATATATCAATTCGTATTCTCCGGGTGATAAAAGGGTCGGATCCAGCTGTCCATTTTCAAAACCAGGACCCTCAAAAAAGCCACCGACGAGGCTCGTCTTAGGAACCGCGGGACGATCGTTTTGACAAAAGACGGTGTCGATTAGTTTTAAATCAGGAAGAGGAGCGTACAAATAGGGAACAAAGAAAGAGCGATAGTTGAGGATAGTACCTTCATTGCGATACCAGATGACTTTGCCAGTACTATCCACCTCTTGAATAGCTCCCGCTCGCCCAAAACTGGAAAGCATATTGCCATTTTCTAGCCTGTATGTACTACCTACGATTCCAGTGGATAACAAAGAATCTGCATCTTGGATGAAGACTAGGCGAGCTATAGCTTCCGCGGTATCCAACTCAAATTCTAGTCCTCGAGAGAAGGATCCAGCACCTTGATTGTCAAAGACGGTATATCTGTTATTACCAATGCCCCAAAAAGTATGTTGACTCTTGAACAAGGCGTCGGGTGGATCGATCGTGAAGTCTCCGTTTTTACCGAAAGTCCAAAGGATTTCTCCTGTTTCCCGATGGATCTTGATGGCCTGATCTAATGCATTCAGACTCATTAGGTAGTGGCCGTCGGCATCTTGTGCAATGCTATTGGCGTGCGTCCAATCTTCAGCCGGTTCCCCGAAGACTTGGTCCCAAAAGGCACCAGCATCTCTGCTCATCATGGGGTCAAGATGATCGAAAATGCTCCACTGGCTTACGATTTCTCCATCTGGGGCAATTTCGATATAGCCATCTCCTACTACGAGTGCATCCGCTCGCCCTCCCACGCTACTTTTATCTACGGGCTGACCTTCAGCAACGAGTAGAACCAAATTGCCAAGATCGTTGATGTACATGTCATGATGAATCTGAAAGTTGCCAGGAATATTGCTGATGTTGACTTTCTGAATCGTGTCCCCAAAGAAATCGATTTCTAGCATCGTCTGGCAATCTCCATAGATCTGTAAGCTGGTATTTCGATTGCTGAAGTTATTCCCAATGCAGGGACTTCCTATCTCTTTAGTATAGTCATACCAGACAAGTCTGCCAGCTCTATCGAATATCCTCACTTGAGTGGCAAGATCTGGTCCTCTAGCATCGGTCAAAATGTAGCCAGTAGTGGCAGTGGTATCATTGAAAAGGGAGTCAGCAGCTTCAACGATGTCGCTAGGGATTGAAATAGTATTGATGGTGTAAGGGCCAGATTCAGCCGCGCCAGTGCTATTGAAGGCGTGAATCTTAATTTGGTAGTCACTAAGCTGAGCTAATCCGATTAGGATTATTTCATGTTGTGTTTTATTGGTGCTCATCTCGGTGTACATTCCGTCTCCATATTCGAGATAGCCAGTTCCGATTTCATTGGTAGTGAAGGATACTAGATAGCGCAATACATTTCCTTCCACCTGTTCAATTTCGACCTCATCGATGCTAATTTGTCCCTGTATAAAAGAAGGAAATAGGAATGATAGCAGCAAGGCAAGGGTAGCAGTTTTCTTCATACTATTCAGGTATTTTCTTTTGCCTCCAAAGCCATTTGTCTATAGCTAGCATAAAGGCATTTCATAAGCGATACAAAACTACGTTCAAAGGCCCAGATTTGGAGGAAATTTGTTACATTTATAATTAAGAATAGTCACCCGGGTTGCACAAAAAATACTTTAAATATTTGCTTTATTCATAATATGCTAACCCGAATAAACTATGTACCCAAAGTAGCGGGACTGGTTGGTCTTGTTAAGTGGACCAACCACCTATTCTTCTACTTCCTAATCAGCTGCAGTGTACTGCACATTTCATTGCCACAACTCGTGGCGCAAACCGTTTTTATTGATAAGGCCGACCAGCAAGGAATTGACCATTATTACGGACAAGGTGTCGCAGGTGGTGGGGTCAGCTTCGTTGACTTTGACCAAGATGGCTGGGACGATCTAACAATGGCTAGCCAGGAGGGAAATACGGTTGCATTCTATCGCAATATTAACGGCGTCTTCACCCTCATCACACCACTGGTATCCAATCTGGATGAAGTGAAGCAGGTTTTGTGGATTGATATAGATAATGATGGAGATAAAGATCTATTTCTAACTTCCATAAATGCAGTCAATCGCCTTTACGAGAACCTGGGTAATCTTCAGCTCAAAGACATTACGGAGGAAGCTGGTTTATCGATGGAGTCCACTGATAGCTATGGTGCCTGTATGGCTGATATTGATCGAGATGGCTGGCTCGATATTTACGTAACGGAAAGATCCTTAAGCTTCAGTTCGAATAGAAACTACCTGTACCGAAATTTGGGTAACAACACCTTCGAGGAAGTGGCAGAAGAATGGGGATTGGATGATCCCGGTAAAGCGCCATTTTTTCCTGCCTTTTTTGATATGAATAATGATAATTGGCCAGATGTCTACATCGCGCAGGACAAAAGCCAGGGTAATACTTTGCTGTTGCATCGCGGAACCGAAAATAGCTTCGCAGACATATCTGTGGCCGCTTCCGCCAATCTCATCATGAATGCTATGGGCATCGCCATCGGCGACTACAATTGTGATGGCTGGCAGGACTTGTATATTTCCAACACGCCGCATGGCAACGCCTTATTAGCCAATGATCAGATGGGCGGCTTTTTGGAACAAGCCGAAGCCACCGGAACTACCTTTAATGGTACCGCCTGGGGAACACATTTCTTGGATGCTGACAATGACGGTTTCGAAGACCTGTACGTCAGCGGTATGGCGGTGGGGACTGATGTGGTTTCAAGCGCATTCTATTACAATGATCAACAAGGGAGCTTTTACGTCGATGAAGCAGGCTTCGTTGGAGATACTGTAAGTAGTTTTGGGAATGCAATAGGCGACTATAATAACGATGGGAACCTAGACATCTTAGTCGTCAATACCAATGTGTTTCCAGCGCAGTTGTGGTCTAATGAAGGGAGCAATGGCCAAGGTTGGTTAAAGATAAAGTTAGAAGGCGTGATCAGCAATAGAGAAGGGATTGGAGCGAGAGTAGATCTGTACAGTGAAGAGCATTATCAGATACGATCCCAGCATGGAGGAATGGGATATTTAGGACAAAATAGTGCGCTCTTGCATTTCGGCATAGGGGAGCGTCTTTTGATTGATTCCTTGACCGTAACCTGGCCGACTGGGCATGTGGATCGATTCTATGAGGTGGTACCAAATCAATTGATAGATATCCAAGAAGGTACTTCTACTGATGGAGAGATAATGGTAGATAATGCTTTGATTTCCAACGCGGAAAATAGAGAGGTAGAGCGGAACTGGAAAGTATATCCTAATCCTGCTCAAAACAACATTTTTGTCCAGTATAAAGGAGAAATGGATGGGCAATTAATGATTTACACTTTGGCAGGACAGCAGTTACAATCTTGGCGGCTTACTACGGGGCAAGCGGAGTATCCCTTGGCAGGGCTGCTTGCCGGAACATATATACTACAGTTAAGAGAAGGTGAAAGAACTTGGAACCGTAAACTGGTCGTCTTGCCCTAAGCGGATTTATTTATTGATAGTTATCGTATAGGTATATGGAGAGGGCTTCGACTTCTCTTCTTTATCTTTTGATGTGGTAGTATATTGATAGTTGTACCTGGGCGACGAGGTTGTTTGTTGTTTCGGCTGGGCCTTTTGCTTGGGCAAACGGAAATGAATCTGAATGTTCAGATGATGCAAAACCTTTACTCCTCTATTACTAGGGACTTCAAATCGTAGCAAGCTTACCACGCGTTCTGCTTCCTCATCGCAGCCATGCCCGAGACTAGAAATCACCTTGGTTTCAATCACTTTCCCCTGATGATTAACCGTATACTTAAGTACTACAGTCCCTTCTATTCTTTCGGCCAATGCCTCTGGTGGGTACTTAAGATTCTGAGTAATAAATGATTGAAGCGCCTTTTTCCCTCCAGGGTAAATGGGCTTCTTAATGAAGTGCTTATCTTTTTTCTCCTTTTGCATACTAAATTGAGCTCTAATCACGTCTAGGCTAAGCGCCTTATCTCCACGCAAAATAATTCTTTTTTTAGAATATCTTATCCTTGCAATTGAGGGGCCGGATTTGTATATTGATTAACATATGATGAAAGAGAGTTTCTTGAGATACTTGGAACACGAAAAACGATTTTCACCCCATACCCTGACGGCCTATCGAACGGACCTGGATCAGTTTTTGCAGTTCTTGGATCATACCTTTGATATTCAATCGCCTACAGAAGTTACACATACTCAAGTGCGATCGTGGACGGTTGAACTGTTGAATGAAGGCAAAAGTACCAGCTCAATTAACCGTAAACTCTCCACTTTAAAGACCTTCTACCGATTCCTACAAAGACGCCATGGCTTGGAAAGAAATCCAATGTTGAAAGTTCTTTCTCCTAAAACGGGAAAACGCTTGCCACATGTAGTTAGGGCAGATGAGTTGGATACGCTCTTCGAGCAGGTCAAGTTTCCTGATGACTTTATTGGACAGCGTGATCGAGTACTCTTGGAGTTACTTTACCATACGGGGATGCGTAGATCAGAACTGATTAATTTAAAGATAGAGGACCTAGATTTTTCTCAAAATGTGTTGAAGGTGTTAGGAAAGGGAAATAAGGAAAGATTGATACCTTTTGGGCAAGGTTTGGCCAAACTGGTCCTAGCTTATATAGCGTTGCGTCAGCAAACATTTGGAGAATCCACATTTCCTCATCTCCTTTTAACTAAGCATGGAAAACCGCTGTACCCAAAAGCAGCTTACAATATCGTTCGCAAATACCTGACCGCTGTCAGTACCGTGGAAAAGAAGAGTCCACACGTATTACGACACTCTTTTGCCACTCACCTTTCCGATAATGGAGCAGATTTAAATGCCATTAAAGCACTTCTTGGACACGCTAATTTAGCGGCCACACAAATCTACACGCACAATTCTATCGAGAAATTAAAGAAAGTATACGAGTCTGCACATCCTAAGGCCCAGTTGGATAAAGACAACTAGGCCAAAAAATACTTTGTAAGGGGTGTGTAGTGGTAACTATTACTTCATTTAAAATTTATGCCTATGAAAGTGTACACCGAATCGGTTCAGTTTAAAGCTGATCGGAAGTTGCTCGACTTCATTGAGAAGAAGTTAAACAAGATGGATCAGTATTTTGATCGAATTATCGATGCGAGAGTAACCCTAAAACTAGAGAACGCGGGACAGATCAAGGATAAAATCGCCGAAGTTAGACTCAAGGTCCCCGGCGATGTCCTTGTAGTTAAAGAAAGTCAAAGAACTTTCGAGGCATCTATCGACGAGGCCGTCGACGTATTAAAGCGGCAATTGATTAAATTCAAAGAGAAAGCCAAGTAAACGAAAATGGTCCTTCCGAGGTACTCAGGATAGGGTGCAGCTTTGTATTCCCACCTAAACGATCCAAAACTACAGCCATATCATCAATGTACTACGGAGGGACCTTAATCTTATCTCCAACTAAGTCTCACCATTCTCATAATTTTCTTACATTTGTCCTCGCCTTGGAAAAACGGTTGTATAGAGAGGAGAAAAACACAAATTAGATAGCTTCACAGCAGTCAGAATGCGTTAAATCACTCCACTAATTCAAGGAAGTCTTTTTCTAGAAAAAATTTCAAACTTGTTTTTTGTTTTTCAGGAAAAGTAATATCTTTGCAATCGCTTTTTGAGACCAGGTTCACTTACAAAGGTAAAAGACCAGCAAAAAGTGTTTTGAAATATGGATGTTTTAGCACTGATGAAGCTGTAAAAACCAAGCATTCAGGCTTACATGATTTAGTCAGGAACTTTTTGGCTAATAAATGTATATATATAGGTGTTCGAAAGTATTTTAAAATAATATTGATGTTCACCAAAGTCTTACTGCCAGCATAGCTCAGTTGGCCAGAGCAGCTGATTTGTAATCAGCGGGTCGGGGGTTCGAATCCCTCTGCTGGCTCAGCAACGGCTCATTGCTAGGTACACTACTTTACATTTACGTAACCCGTAAGTAATTCGTGCTACCGAAAGAGCTAAAACAAATCAAACTATATTCTTATGGTTTGATCAGGGGGCGCGCCGGAGTTGGAGAGCCGGGGCAGACTGTAAATCTGTTGTCTACGACTGAATAGGTTCGAATCCTATCGCCCCCACTTCTTAATGAATAATGTTGAATGAATAATTAACCATTAAGTATGCTTCTTACAGTAGTGTTCATTAATAGTTAAACATTTTACATTATTCATTACAAGCAGGCGTAGCTCAGTTGGTAGAGCATCAGCCTTCCAAGCTGAGGGTCGCGGGTTCGAGTCTCGTCGCCTGCTCATTTTTTCTGCTTACCGCGGAATTGCCAATGTAGCTCAGGGGTAGAGCACTTCCATGGTAAGGAAGGGGTCGGGGGTTCAAATCCCTTCATTGGCTCCATGAAACTTTTAATTTAATAAACTTCATATCTAAAAACTAGATTACCGATGGCTAAGGAAACATTTGAACGGAATAAGCCTCACTTGAATATCGGTACTATCGGCCACGTAGACCACGGTAAGACCACGCTGACAGCCGCTATTACCTATACACTGTCTAAGCAGGGGCTTGCTGAGAAAAAAGACTATGACTCTATCGATGCCGCTCCCGAGGAAAAAGAGAGAGGTATTACGATTAATACAGCACACGTAGAATACGAAACTGTAAATCGTCACTACGCGCACGTAGATTGTCCTGGTCACGCTGACTATGTAAAGAACATGGTTACTGGTGCGGCTCAGATGGACGGAGCTATTCTTGTTGTGGCTGCCACAGATGGTCCTATGCCACAAACGCGTGAGCACATCCTTTTGGCTCGCCAGGTAGGTGTGCCTAAGATTGTTGTTTTCATGAACAAGGTTGACCTTGTTGACGACGAAGAGATGTTGGAATTGGTAGAGATGGAAGTTCGTGAACTACTAGACCAATATGAATTTGACGGCGATAACTCTTCTGTAATTCAAGGTTCTGCCTTGAAAGCACTAGAAGATGATGAAGATGCAGCTGCTAAAATCATGGAATTGATGGAAGCGGTTGATAATGACGTGCCAGAACCAGAACGTGCTGTTGATAAGCCTTTCTTGATGCCTATTGAAGATGTATTCTCTATCACAGGTCGTGGTACAGTAGCTACTGGACGTATCGAGCGTGGTGTAATCAATACTGGGGACCCAGTAGAGATTGTAGGTATGATGAGAGAAGGTGATAAGCCTTTGACTTCAGTAGTAACTGGTGTTGAGATGTTCCGTAAGATCTTGACGCGTGGTGAAGCTGGTGACAATGCAGGTATTCTACTTCGTGGTATTGACAAAGAAGCAATCAAGCGTGGAATGGTAATCTGTGCGCCTAAATCAGTTAACCCACACAAACACTTCAAGTGTGAGGTGTATGTTTTGGGTAAAGATGAAGGTGGACGTCACACTCCATTCTTCAACGGATACCGTCCTCAGTTCTACTTCCGTACCACTGACGTAACTGGAGATGTAATTCTTCCAGAAGGAGTAGAAATGGTAATGCCTGGTGATAACGTTTCACTTGAAGTGAAATTGATCAACAGTATCGCCATGGAGAAAGGTCTTCGCTTCGCGATTCGTGAAGGTGGACGTACAGTAGGTGCCGGTCAGGTAACTGAGATCATCGAATAAGATACTACTCGTATAGAACGATATATTTGACGAAAATTAAGCATCTCGCAAGGGGTGCTTAATTTTTCGCATACAGGATGAAGCTGAAGCTGTAAAGACAGCAAATATCATTTCCTCCTGAGAAACGGGCATAGCTCAACTGGTAGAGCGACGGTCTCCAAAACCGTAGGCTGGGGGTTCGAGTCCTCCTGCCCGTGCAAATTTTGAGTTGATCACCAATGAATTGACGAAGAGATGGAACAGATCAAGCTTTACATCAAAGAAAGTTATAACGAACTTGTACACAAGGTAACTTGGCCTTCTTGGCAGGACCTACAACAAAGTACCGTCCTTGTAATCATTGGCACATTGATTTTAGCAGCCATCCTTTTTGTGATGGACCTATTTTCGAATGGCGTCACAGACTTTATTTATCAGTTGGGATAATTCCAATCCCAAATTATTTCACTTATCACAGCGTCGATGTCTGAGACTGAAGTATTAAAAAGGTGGTACTCTCTCCGTGTCATTAGTGGCAAGGAGCGCAAGATCAAAGAACGTATTGATCTTGAAATAGATCGTTCCGGATGGAAAGATTTCATCACTTCAGTATTGGTACCGACCGAGAAGATCTACAAGATCCGAAACGGTAAGAAAGTAATTTCTGAACGTAACATCCTCCCTGGATATATCTTGGTGGAGGCTGTTCCTTCTAAGTTCTCAGGTGAAATCATTCAAACAATTGCCAATATTCCGAATGTTATTCATTTCCTAGGACGTAACAATCCTATTCCGATGCGTGATTCGGAAGCCAATCGATTGTTAGGTAAGGTGGATGAATCTCAAGATGCAGGAGAAGCCTTGGCAGAACCATTCATTGTGGGAGAGACCGTCAAGATCATCGATGGTCCTTTCAGTGAGTTTGTGGGAGATATCCAAGAGGTGAACGAAGAGAAGAAGAAGCTGAAAGTGATCGTGAAGATTTTCGGACGAGGTACAGAAGTAGAACTGAACTTCATGCAAGTAGAGAAACAAGCCTAGGTGCTTGTTTTTTCATTTGATATTCTTAATTCTTTAATATAATAACTACGGCTTTAGTTCCTTCCTTATAGGAAAACGCTTCCCTAAAGACGAATAGTTAGACAGACCATTAAATTGTATTAAAATGGCAAAGGAGATTGATGGCTTTGTGAAACTACAGGTTAGAGGAGGACAAGCGAATCCTGCTCCACCAGTAGGTCCTGCCTTGGGTTCCAAAGGGATTAATATCATGGAATTCTGCAAGCGTTTCAACGCTGCTACGCAGGATAGCCAAGGTAAAGTATTGCCGGTAGTTATTTCCGTTTACAAGGATAAGTCTTTTGATTTCATTATCAAGACTCCACCGGCAGCTGTTCAGCTGTTGGAGGCGGCAAAATTGAAGAAAGGATCTTCTCAATCCAACCGTGATAAAGTAGGTAGCGTAACCTGGGATCAAGTGAAAGAGATCGCAGAGAACAAAATGCCTGACTTGAATGCCTTTACGATTGAATCCGCTATGAAAATGGTTGCTGGTACAGCACGTTCCATGGGGGTCAATGTAAAAGGAACGCCACCTTGGGAAGGAGAAGCAGCTTCTGACAGTTAAAACAATAGCTTCGGCTGGTTTTATAATTCACTAAGTAGGGAGTCTATTCTTCAGCAATAGACGTTTGAACCTCAAAAATTTTAATTATGGCAAAGATTGGTAAGAAACGAGCAGCCGCAAACGCGAAGGTAGATGCCACTAAGTTGTACCCTTTGGACGAGGCCATGTCCTTGATCAAAGAGGTAAATACAACGAAGTTCGATGCCTCTGTTGATTTGCACGTTCGTTTAGGAGTAGATCCGCGTAAAGCTGATCAGGCCCTTAGAGGGACTGTGAGCTTGCCACACGGAACAGGTAAAACCAAAACGGTAATGGTTTTCTGTACTCCAGACAAAGAAGAAGAGGCCAAGGCTGCTGGTGCAGACTATGTAGGCTTGGACGAGTTGGTCGCTAAAGTACAGGGAGGATGGACTGATGTGGATGTAGTGATCGCTATGCCTCAAGTAATGGCCAAAGTAGGTCGGATCGGTAGAATCCTAGGACCTAGAGGCTTGATGCCTAACCCTAAAACGGGTACGGTTACACAAGACGTTGCTGCTGCAGTAGCTGACGTTAAGAAAGGTAAGATCTCTTTTCGTGTAGATAAATACGGAATCATTCATGCTTCAGTGGGCAGAGTTTCTTTCTCTGCTGATAAATTGGCTGATAATGCCAATGAACTACTAGGCACCTTGTTGAGAATGAAGCCATCATCTGCTAAGGGTACCTATATGAAGTCCCTTACAGTGGCGAGTACGATGAGTCCAGGTGTGAAGGTAGATACCAAATCAATTAAGTAAGCTTTCAAAATTGCTTGAAAAATGACAAAAGCAGAAAAGACCGCTACTATTGAGGCATTGAAGGAGAAGTTTTCAAGTACTGAATTCTTTTACTTGACTGATTCCTCAACCCTTACAGTAGAAGAGGTAAATAAATTTAGAGGTCTTTGTTTCGAAAAAGGTATTGAGATGCGCGTCATCAAGAATACCTTGGCTCGCAAAGCCCTAGAAGCACTTCCTGAAGAAAAAGGATATGGCGACTTGTATGAGTCTTTGAAAGGCCCTACAGCAATCCTTTTCACTGAAGTAGCTAACGCTCCTGCAAAAGTATTGAAGGAGTTCCGCAAAAGCGCGGAAAAACCAGTGCTCAAAGCCGCCTATATTGACACAGCGGTATATCTTGGAGATGATCAGATCGATCCTTTGACTAAGTTGAAGTCCAAAGAAGATCTTATCGGCGAGGTTATCACCTTGTTGAATTCTCCTGCGAAGAATGTTATCAGTGCATTGCAATCCGGAGGTGCTACACTTTCTGGCCTGTTGAAAGCACTAGAGGAGAGAGGCGAGGGAGCAGCAGAATAAGCCTGCTGTACTTTGACACTTTTTATAATCAATTTTGGCTTCCAAGTAACGCACGATATTTTTTAAAATTATCGTACAAAACTTTTTTAAAATGGCAGATCTTAAAGCATTTGCAGAACAACTTGTTAATCTAACTGTGAAGGAAGTAAGCGAACTAGCTGACATCCTTAAAGAAGAGTACGGCATTGAGCCAGCTGCTGCTGCAGTAGCTGTTGCGGCTCCTGGTGCTGGTGGTGGAGAAGGTGGCGATGCCGCTGCTGAGCAAACAGAATTCGACGTGATGTTGGAATCTGCTGGTGCAGCTAAGTTGAAAGTAGTTAAAGAAGTGAAAACACTTCTTGGACTAGGATTGAAAGACGCCAAAGAACTTGTTGACGGTGCTCCTGCAGCGATCAAGCAAGGTGTAGCTAAGGATGAGGCTGAGTCAATC
Source organism: uncultured Lewinella sp. (assembly GCA_913057785.1). GTDB lineage: Bacteria > Bacteroidota > Bacteroidia > Chitinophagales > Saprospiraceae > DT-111. The sequence goes on from CAJXPD010000258.1 coordinate 13,419, forward strand.
AAAGCCGCTCTTGAGGCAGTTGGTGCGACAGTAGAGATCAAGTAATTGACGCATAACCAAGAGTTGAACCCCTAGGAGGGTTCAACTTTTGGCTTAGCAGGCTTAGCCAAAGTGTAAATTTTGGCTAAGCCTATCGTCGTATAACGACATGCGTTTTTTGCTATAATTTTAGCTATCTTACAAGGAAAGGAAAATTAGGCTTAAGACTTTTTAATGAAAAAGTCAAACGATTCACGATTTTTTCGAACTTTTTTTGGTTTCGTATAGTATAATACTTATTGGTGATCTGAAAAGCATGATCACCTTCATATAAACAAGGATTGCAAATGACAGCAAACGGTAAAGTCCTTACTGCCGAAGAAAAGAGGGTAAGCTTCGGTAAAATTAAACTTTCCGCTCAGTATCCTGATTTGCTTGAAATTCAATTGAAGTCCTTCCAGGAGTTCTTCCAGCTGGAGACCACTCCTGAGAACAGAATGAACGAGGGGCTTTATAAAGTATTTCAGGAAAACTTTCCTATCGTTGATGCCAGAAATATTTTCGTGCTCGAATTTCTGGATTACTTTGTCGATCCACCGCGCTATTCCATACCTGAGTGTATGCAACGTGGTTTGACTTACAGTGTACCACTCAAGGCCAAATTAAGGCTTTCCTGTAATGACGAGGAACACGTGGATTTCCAAACCATTGTTCAGGACGTTTTCTTAGGGAACATTCCATATATGACACCTAAGGGAACCTTCGTGATCAACGGTGCTGAACGTGTGATCGTTTCACAATTGCACCGTTCTCCTGGTGTATTCTTCGGTCAGAACTTCCACCCCAATGGTACTAAAATTTATTCTGCTCGGGTTATTCCTTTCAAAGGAGCCTGGATGGAATTTGCTACGGACATCAACACGGTGATGTATGCTTACATCGATCGTAAAAAGAAATTCCCCGTAACAACTCTACTACGTGCCATCGGATTCGACACAGATAAGTCGATCCTGGATATTTTTGATCTGGCTGATGAGATCCCTGCAGATAGAGATTCTCTGGAAGCTGCTATTGGTAGAAAATTGGCAGCAAGGGTTCTACGCAGTTGGACGGAAGACTTCGTGGATGAGGATACCGGTGAAGTGGTAACCATCGAACGAAACGAAATCATTCTTGAGCGGGATATCGTTCTTGATGAAGATAACATTGAATTGATCTTGAATGCAGATGCAGATAATATCATCCTTCAGAAAGATGATATTGGCCTGGATTACTCGATCATTTACAATACCCTACAAAAAGATCCATCGAGTTCCGAAATGGAAGCGGTGCAGTATATCTATCGTCAATTGAGAGGTACTGACCCACCAGATGAGGAAACAGCTCGTGGTATTATCGATAAATTGTTCTTCTCCGATAAGCGATACAACCTCGGTGAGGTAGGTCGATATAAGATCAACCGCAAATTGGAGCTAGAAATCACAAAAGATACGCTTGTACTTACCAAGGAAGATATCATCTCGATCGTGACTTACTTGGTTCAGTTGATGAACCAGGAAGCAGAAATCGATGATATTGACCACTTAAGTAACCGTCGTGTAAGAACGGTAGGTGAGCAGTTATATGCTCAGTTTGGAGTCGGCTTGGCTCGTATGGCACGTACGATCCGAGAGCGTATGAATGTAAGAGATAACGAGGTATTTACCCCGATTGATTTGATTAACGCAAGAACCCTCTCTTCCGTAATCAATTCTTTCTTTGGTACAAGCCAGTTGTCTCAATTCCTAGATCAGACGAATCCGCTTTCAGAGATCACTCACAAGAGAAGGATCTCCGCATTGGGACCTGGTGGTTTATCCAGGGAACGTGCAGGGTTCGAGGTACGTGACGTACACTACTCTCACTACGGACGTCTTTGTACGATTGAAACGCCGGAAGGACCAAACATTGGTCTGATCTCCACGCTGTGTATTCATGCCAAAGTGAATAAGATGGGATTCTTGGAAACGCCTTATCGCGAGGTAGTTTCAGGGAAGGTAGATGTGGTGAACGATGCACAGTACTTGTCGGCTGAAGGGGAAGACTTTAAACGTATTGCCCAGGCAAACGCACCGCTGGACGAGAAAGGAGCTTTCCTTTCTGATAGGATTAAGTGTAGAGAACACGGTGATTTCCCTGTATTGACACCGGATGAGATCGAATTCATGGACGTTGCTCCTAACCAGATTGTTGGGGTATCAGCTTCCATGATTCCATTCTTGGAAAACGATGATGCGAACCGTGCCTTGATGGGATCTAACATGCAGCGTCAGGCTGTTCCATTGATCCGCCCAAGCTCTCCTGTTGTAGGTACCGGCTTGGAAGGTAAAGTGGCTCGTGACTCTCGTATGTTGATCAACGCGGAAGGCGACGGTATTGTCGAGTATGTAGATGCAAACGAGATTGTTATCCGATACGACCGTACGGATGAGGAGCAGTTGGTTTCTTTCGAAGACAATAAGAAGACCTACACACTGACCAAATTCCGTCGTACCAACCAAGGTACTTGTATCAACTTGAAGCCAATTGTTCGTAGAGGAGACCGTGTATATAAAGGAATGATCCTTTGTGATGGTTACGCTACGGAGAAAGGTGAATTGGCCTTGGGGCAAAACCTTAAGGTGGCATTCATGCCTTGGAAAGGATACAACTTTGAGGATGCGATTGTACTCTCAGAAAGAGTAGTTCGAGAAGATATCTTTACTTCTCTTCACATTGAGCACTTCGAATTGGATGTGCGTGATACGAAGCTAGGGGAAGAGGAATTGACCAATGATATTCCTAACGTAAGTGAAGAAGCTACCAAAGACCTAGATGAGAATGGTATCATTCGCGTAGGTGCTTGGGTTAAGGAGGGAGATATCTTGATCGGAAAGATTACACCAAAAGGTGAATCAGATCCTACTCCGGAAGAGAAACTCTTGAGAGCTATCTTCGGTGATAAGGCCGGTGATGTGAAAGATGCTTCTATGAAGGCACCTCCATCATTGAAAGGGGTAGTGATCAATAAGCAATTGTTTGCTCGTGCCAAGAAGGATAAAGTCCAGAAGGCGCAGGAGAAGGAGTTGCTTAGCCGCTTGGAAGATCAGCACAAGATCGCTTTGAATGAATTGCAGACTATCTTGATTGACAAATTACTTCTTCTAGTTAAGAATAAGGAGTCTCAAGGGGTGAAGAGTATCTACAATGAGAACTTGATCCCAACGGGTGTGAAATTCAATCAAGAATTGCTTCGTGAAATCGAATATACTACGGTTGACTATAGCAACTGGACCGATGACGAGAAGACCAATGGTTTGATCGCTCGCTTGTTGCACAACTACAGTATTAAGGCTAACGAAGAGATCGGAAGATACAAACGTGAGAAATTCAACATCAGCATTGGTGATGAATTGCCTGCCGGTGTATTGAAATTGGCTAAAGTATACCTAGCTAAGAAGCGTAAGCTGAAAGTGGGTGATAAGTTAGCAGGTCGTCACGGTAACAAAGGTATTGTATCTCGTATCGTTCGTATGGAAGATATGCCTTTCCTTGATGATGGAACTCCAGTGGACATTGTATTGAATCCACTAGGTGTACCTTCAAGGATGAACCTTGGGCAGATCTTCGAAACAGTATTGGGCTGGGCCGGTGAGAAACTGGGCATGAAGTACGGTACGCCAATCTTTGACGGAGCGAGTATGGAGGAAATCTCTGGTTACATCCAACAAGCAAATCTTCCTGAATTGGGACAGACCTACTTGTTTGATGGTGAAACCGGTGATCGATTCCACCAGCAAGCTACGGTCGGTGTGATCTACATGCTGAAACTATCTCACATGGTAGATGATAAGATGCACGCTCGTTCGATTGGACCTTACTCATTGATTACGCAGCAACCATTGGGTGGTAAAGCTCAGTT
>CAJXPD010000259.1 GCA_913057785.1 uncultured Lewinella sp.
CAACAGGGACAGACCTAATGTCTATCAGTGCGGCAAAGAGCTGTGGCGCGATGGGGTTTCAGCCGAAGGCGGTCTACGATGAAGACAATCCCTATATCTATCATTTTCCGGATGGAAATGCTACCATTGCGCGCGCTTTAGTTAAGCACTTGATTCCAGAAGTGGGACCAGGCAATACTGCTGCCGAACTCGTATTGTCAAGGTTCGACTACACCGCCCTGGATAAAGCTGAGAATAGTGTTCACCTTAGGTTGAACAGTACAGTGGTTCAAGTAAAACATCTTGGGTCTCCCAAGGATTCAAGTGAGCTAAGTATCAGCTACATTAAAGAAAACAAGCACTTTGCCGTAAGAAGCAAGAATGTGGTGATGGCGTGCTATAATATGATGATTCCATATATTGTCCCGGACCTTCCAGCGGAGCAGGCAGCTGCCTTGCGACTTCAAACAAAAAGCCCTCTGCTATATACCACGGTGGGGCTGAAGAACTGGCGTGCAATGAAGGACATGGAAATTGGGTTGGCTATGTCGCCAGGTAATATGCATCAGGCAGTATTATTAGATTTTCCGGTCAGTATGGGTAATTACAGTTATACTGATTCTCCGGATGATCCTTGTATTCTTCAAATGATAAGTTGTCCCTATGGAGAAACAGTAGGGGCTCCAGCGGTTGAGCAATACCGAGAAGCTCGCTACAAAATGTTGAGCTTGCAATTCAAGGACTATGAAACGGAGATCCGTTCCCACCTTAGTGCTATGTTACCTGAACCTTTGTTTGATTTTGATCGTGATGTGGCAAGTATCACGGTTAATCGATGGGCACATGGATATACGGTCGGAGGACCTGCTGACTCGGTTAAGCAAGGGCGTCAGCCTTTTGGTCGTATTACGATTGCCAATTGTGATGCTGCCTCTAGTGCTGATGCAAAGGCTGCTATAGATATGGCTGCAAGAGCAGTAAATGAATTGGGTTGAATAAACCATCTGAACAAAAACAGATGATAAAATAGCTAGCATATCCTACATGGGATGTGCTGTCAATAAACTAGAATAGAAAATGCAAACGAAAACCAATTGGAGCCTGGCATTGGGCATGGTGCTACTGATTCAGCTCCTATCAGCATGTGCTGCTAAAGAAGATGCGCAGCTGCAAAAACCAAACATTCTCTTCATCATGTCGGATGATCATGCCTATCAAGCCATTAGTGCTTATTCTGATCATCTCATCAATACCCCCCATATTGATCGCCTAGCAAAAGAAGGTATGTTGTTTACCAATGCCAGTGTGACCAACTCTATTTGCGCCCCTTCTCGAGCTACTATTCTCACTGGAAAACACACCCATATCAATGGCAAAATCGATAACATTATGCCCTTTGATACCAATCAGGTTACTTTTCCTCAACTGTTTCAGGCAGCAGGATATCAAACGGCGATGTATGGAAAACTTCATTTTGGGAACAACCCGAAAGGGGTGGATGACTTTATGATTCTACCCGGTCAGGGAAATTACATCAACCCTCGCTTTATCACACCTAATGGAGATACCACTATCACTGGCTATACCACCGACATCATTACTGATCTAACCCTCAATTGGCTGGACAAAAAACGGGATAAAGAAAAGCCCTTCTTAATGATGTACTTGCACAAAGCGCCACATCGAGCTTGGTGGCCCAGTCCGGAGAAATTCAAGACCTTTTCTCAAAAATCATTTCCGGAACCGGAGTCCTTATTTGATGATTATGAAAACCGGGGCCGTGCCGCCAAAGAAGCAGCTATGACCATTTCGAATCATATGTTGCTGAGTTACGATGTCAAGGTATTACCCGAGGCCGTCAGTGCCTTGGAGATCGATGATGATCCTAGGAGCGCAAGATTCTTTCGAGGGAATGAGTACCCACGGATCAATGACGAGCAGAAAGCTTTATATCAGCCAGTTTTAGATTCCATTGCTGAGGACTTCAAGACGCGTTGGCCAAGTATGACGGATCGGGAAAAGAGAAGCTGGAAGTATCAGCGGTATATGCAGGATTACCTGGGGTGTATTTCCTCTGTTGATGATAATGTCGGGAGGGTACTAGATTATTTAGATGAAAATGGTTTGGCTGAAAACACTATTGTAGTGTATACCTCTGATCAGGGGTTTTATCTGGGAGAGCATGGCTGGTTTGACAAGCGATTTATCTACGATGAGTCCTTTAAGACCCCCTTGCTTATTCGATGGCCGAATGAAATCACAGCAGGAACCACGAGTGATGAAATGGTACAAAACCTCGACTTTGCGCAAACCTTTTTAGAGGCAGCACAAATTGACGCTCCGACAGATATGCAGGGAGAGAGCTTTTTGCCTATCCTAAATGGCGCAAAAGAATCCTTGGATCGCGAAGCGGTGTACTATCACTACTATGAATACCCAGGGGCTCATTCGGTTAAACGTCACTACGGTATTGTGACCCAAGACTACAAACTGGCACACTTTTACTACGATGTTGATGAGTGGGAACTCTACGATCGGAATAAGGATCCGCAAGAAATGCGAAATGTGTACAGTGATCCGACCTATGCGGAAGTAGTTACCACGCTTCATAAGGAACTGGATGCCTTGCGGGTGAAATACCAAGACTCTCCGGATCTGGATCAAAAGTATATTGACATTTATGAAGAACGGAGGAGGAAGCGGGAGCAGAATCGGAAATAGCGTAGCAGCATCAAAAAGTGGCTATAGAGCCCGATATATTCTTGCGTTGGATTAAGCAATTCCACTTCCAATCCCTAACTTTGGGCTTTCAAAAAAGCCTTCTCGGACACTTTCATTGTTCGTCGTGTTCATTCTCGATAGGAACAATGCAGGAAAGAGCCGAGAACCTAAAAAAAGGTACATGGAAATAGGGCAGGAAGCCATCGCTGGCACAAAGTTTCAACTTCCCGGACAAACGTCATTCTACAAGGGAAAAGTAAGAGACGTATACACCGTCGACGACAGATTGATTATGGTGGCTTCGGATCGGATTTCTTCCTTTGATCACGTCCTGCCACGCCCGATTCCTTACAAGGGGCAGGTCTTGAATCAAGTAGCTACCTATTTCCTGGAAGCCACGAAAGACATCGTTCCCAATTGGTTACTTGAAGTACCTGACCCAAACGTAGCCGTAGGAATCGCCTGCGAACCTTTCAAGGTAGAGATGGTCATTCGAGGGTATGTCGTAGGGCATGCCTGGCGTGAATATAAGGCGGGTAAACGATTGCTATGTGGTGTTGAAATGCCGGATGGAATGAAGGAGAATGATCCCTTTCCTAGTCCAATTATTACACCTGCGACGAAGGCGGAAGAAGGCCATGATGAAGATATTTCCCGCGAGGAAATTATAGCACAAGGCATAGTTTCCGAAGCCGATTATTTACAGCTAGAAAAATATACCTATGCCCTTTTCCAACGGGGTACAGAAATGGCTAGGGAGCAGGGCCTTATCCTAGTGGACACTAAATATGAATTTGGTAAGAAGGACGGTCAAATTTATTTGATTGATGAAATCCATACCCCAGATAGCTCTCGCTATTTCTATCTCGACGGCTATGAAGAGCGTCAAGCTAGTGGGGAACGCCAAAAGCAACTATCGAAGGAGTTTGTACGCGAATGGCTAATGGCCCACGGCTTCCAAGGAAAGGAGGGACAACTGATGCCGATTATGCCTGATCCCATGGTCCAGCAGGTGACTGAACGCTATATAGAACTATACGAAAAAGTTACCGGGCAGACCTTTCAAAAGGCTGATACGGAAAATATTTCAAAGCGAATCGAGCAAAATATCCTTAAGGCTTTGGGGTAGGTGCATTTAGGAAGATTTCGAAGGCAACTTGTCTGCTTCCCGTTTTTCCCCTTTTACATAATTTTCCAAATATCCGAAATGGCCAGCTAGTTGGCCATCCCGGGCGATAGTTGCCCTTTCAATCACTTCACTCTTGGGATCCAATAGCTCTGGTAGTACCCTTTCGATGAACATTTGCCCAAATGCTTCTGACGCATCTCTTGGCAACTCAGACGGAAGATTGTCAATGGTCATCATGTCCACCGCATTCGGACTGTGAGCTGCAACCTCCTGCTCCTTCACCGGATCGAAGCCAAAGATTGGATTGGCAATGGTACTGGCCCTAATGGTGGAAGGAATGGAAGAAACGGGAGCAATGTCACATGTTACATCCGCAACGGCTTGTATACTAAAATCCGGAGATCGCATGTCCTCTAGCGTGAAGAAAGCAGGAGCCTTATTGTCCCAATACACACCGTTGATCATCAAATCACAGACCTTGGTAAACGGCTTGAAGGTACTTTCAAAAAGTTCAGGTGTTAGATGGAAATCATCTTTGTCGAAAGCTGATCCATCCTTTCTCTTAGCGTAATCATCCGACATTAACAGGGCGAAAACGGGCTCCTTATATGACTTGACCAAGAAATCATTTGGACTCACTTGGCGAATACCCATATCCCGCAATACCTGCGCTGCCCCTTGCCCAACGCGACCCGTCCCTGTCAAGACGATGCGAACTGGCGGTAATTTCAGCTGCTCTTCGTAATAGGCCTGCGCCTCGGCGTAATTGTAGAAGTCTTTCATACGAGGCATGTCAAAAGTACCCGTACGCCGACCATACATCAAAACGCCGTTGTGGGCGCCGACCATGCCAGCAAAACGACCGAAAGCGATCAGTCGCCTTCCCCACTCATCAGTTACGACCTCGTAATCGATCAAAGTGATCTTCTTTTCCAAGACTGCTTGTAGCAATTTCCGGTTGTAAGGTTGCTCTTTTATGGTATGCGAGAAGAAAAAGTAAGTTTTTCCTGGGATCAATGCCTCAACGGGTACCTCCTTTACTCCCATCAAAATATCGCAGCCTTGCATATCGTACCCCAGCGGAATACCTGCTTCCTGATAATCCTCATCCGTAAAGCACCGGATAGGAGAGGGCTCGACTAGGAGTTCAAAATTAAAATCTTTAAGAATTTTTTTACACTGCTTCGGGGCAAGTGGAACACGCGTATCAGGAGGCGTTTTGCGTTCTCGGATAATTCCGATCTTCATAGATAGTGGCTTTGGTTAGGACTTATAATTTGATTCAATTCAGAACGATACTGTGGTGGGAGTATACGTTTGAACGGTTGGCCAGGATACAAGAACGATGGCCGTACGGCGTAAAAATTGAAAATCTTTAGCGATTCTCCAAGAAGTAAGATTTAAATGAAAGGGAACTTTTTCGGTTCAAATTAAGTTCTTATAATTGCAGGCTTTATTCCTCAAAGGAGGAAAGAGCCAGTGCCGCAAGGCGAAAAGGGGACGTAATGGAATCGACAGGAAAGATTATTCGTTAGTAAGCATGCCGGAGTATTCTAGTTCATCTCCGTAAAAACTGACTAGTAACAACTTTTCAAATGGCAACAGACAGTTCGCCATGGCTGCCTAGTTCTAGGAATTAGAAAGCCTTTGTGCCGTGCATTTGACGCCTGATACACAGTGTGCCGCATATCAACCAACCCTTTCAGGCTAGGCCCGAGGTCCACCCCGCCCTCTGTCCGAAGCTCAGGGGATAAGGGATGAGTATAGGAGGGTTTCCAATCCTTCCTCATTCACGAAAATTTAACTGGGAACTAAGCATGTAGAAGGCTCTCGGAGGCTTTCTCTGGACGCGAGTTCGACTCTCGCCGTCTCCACAAAGTATGCCTCAACAGATACGTGAGTATTTGTTGAGGCATTTTTTTTTCTTGATCACCACCTAGTAATCTTAAGTTCCTTTATTACAAAGCTATCTCAACCCGTTATTTTACTAATACATTCTCTCCCTTACCCACCAAAAGAACCTGAATACTAATCTTATGCTTTGAGCAGGAACTATAGGCAAGATTAAGCGGCCTCAAGATACTACTGCTTGGCAGCCGATAGACTTGTATTCCCTAAAATAGATACGGATATTGCCTCACTACAACAGACGACAGGTCGCACACCCAAATTGTTAACAATGGCTCAAAGCAAAATGAAAAAAATAACTACCACCATTCTCCTTGTCCTTTCTGCTATACTGACCAGTATAGCCCAAACCTCTGAAACAGAAAACATCGTTGGCCCAAACCATTTTCTTGATTCAGAAATTCTGGGAGAAAAGCGACAAATACAAATCTATCTCCCGCCAGCTTATCAAGAATCAGATGAAAAATACCCGGTTCTTTATGTATTGGATGGGCAGCTATTTTTCGAATATGGGGTGAGTTTGAGTAAAACCTTTAAGCAGTTCAAGCTAGCACCTGAATTTATTATCGTGGGCGTTCATACTCCTTTTCCCCAACGGTACCGTCAGTTTGGTGGTGGATCGGATAACTTCATTGGATTCTTGGAAAAAGAATTAGTACCCTATATTAAAGAAAGCTTCCGAACGAATGATGAACAAATCTTTTTTGGTTGGCAATACGCGGCCAGTCTTGGGTTTAAGATGATGCTCAACAAGACCGAAGCGGTATCCGGTTATCTTTTAGCTAGCCCGTTTCCAATTTGGGATCAAATTGATGCCTTGGATAGTATATCCACCATGAATTCGATGCTATATTTCTCCGTTAGTCCAGATGAATACCAGGTAAATCATGGTACGGAAAAACTCCATGATGCCTTGTCTAGTAAAACTATCCGCGAGCTGGATTGGACTTACGCTGAGTTTGTAAATGAAGAGCACAATTCTACCGCATATCCAACTTTATACCATGGATTAAGGACCTACTTCAAGTATTACCGAGAGTTTCAGGTAGATAACCTGCAAAAGTTCCTTGAGGCGGGTGGCTTAGATCATGCTTACGCTTATGCTAAGGAAAGAGGACGCCAGTATGGATTTGCGCCAGAACTGTCTTCCTGGTCTAAGTATACGATTATCCGCAGTGCCATCAGAGCGAAAGAGCTTGGCCATTTTCAAGCCTTTGTCGAGGAATTTGTTACGGAAGATTTTATTCGGAGCCTGAAATTTCGGGCCGCAGATATTGCTAGCTTTTACGAAGAGCATGAGGATTATAAGAAGGCTATAGACATCTACCAGCTGCTACTGAAAGACTTTAAGGATTCCGAAGATCTGCTGAAAAGAGTAGGGAATGCCTATCTGTCGATGGACAATAAGGAGGCGGCGGAGCAATACTTTAAACGAGCAAGGGAAATTTCGGAAGGCAACAACTAGCCTTTGTTCACTGTAAATGAGTTGCCCAACTTTAACACCAACAATTTTTTCTGGCTTTTACCGTCCTATTTCTAAAAGCGAATGCTCAAAAAAACACTGCTGCTCTCCACCTTACTTTTTTACTTGTTCCAGATTAATGCTCAGGAATGGAGGGGTATGAATCTGGGAATGGAAATTGGAGTACTCGATTTATCAGGATCTGGAAATGTCGGTATGTTCCTTAACCTCGAGCCCAGAAGAAAGGCTTCAGAAAATACAGTTATTGGATTGAGAATCGCAGCCACTATCAATTCTCTGACCTATAAGAATGAAGATCTTTCCCAATTTGTGATTAATGAGATATCCAGCAATGGCGTTATTTCAATCGTACCAACTATTGATTATTACTGGAATGATGTAGAGCTCCGTCCCAGCTGAGGGATAGGTGTCGGATCATATATGTTGGTGGGCTTTCTAGATGTTTTCCAGAACAGGGTAAGCAATCCTGCTGATCGGGTCGTGGAAGTAAGTGTTAGGCATCAATTAGGATTGCTAATGCGAGGAGGGTTTGAATGGGGAAAATACAGAGTTGGATTGGAATACAACTTTACCCCGATTGCCGATGTCGCCTTACCTGATGGCCAGAAGGTGGGAACAGTTGATCGACGTTATTTAGGGTTTTCCTTAGGCTTTAGCCTTTGGGGGGGAGCAAATCTTAGACGATGAATGCCTCAACAGGTACAAGGGGGCCTGCTGAGGCATTTTTTATAGTATTGCCAGCGAGTTACAAACCATTGCCGCCTCGCTCCAAGTCAGGGTTCCCCGTGCGAATGCGTTCTAGTTCTCTCGCCCGGAGCAGTTCTTGAAGGTCTTCCATGGAACCAGGATTCAGGGTGGAACTGGATTTTTGTTTTTCTTTCAGGTCTAATTCTAGATCTTTCAGTTCTTTAAAGTAATCGACCTCACGGAAGTTGGGGAAAAATTTTTCAAAGCCCTGCAGTAACTTTTCTGCTTTCTTGTAAGAACCGGTTTTGATTAATTGTTCACCCGCGTCTTGCAATTTCTGAAGCGTGTCTTGATTGATGATAAATAGCTTTAATTCAATCTTTTTGTAATCAATGACTCTCTCCTTAGCCGTCCCAGGCTTACAATTATCTTTAATTCCTTGATATTTTACTATTGTACCTGTATTCTCAACCGCCAAAAAGTTGATCCGACCATCAGCGTTTGTCTCTTCACTTTCTGAGGAAGAGAGGAAGTTTCCCAGACCATCAAAAGGCCCATACTTTACCTTTGCTTTAGCTGATGGGCGAGAAAATAGCTCATTATCGATTCTATATATCTCATGGATTTCGGCATGTACATCGCAACGGACCTTCTTTTCAGTTACCCATGAGGATAATAGTAGTAGCGGAAGTACTGCCCAGCTTATATTGGAAATAGATAGTTTTCGCATGACTTTATGGTTTTGTATACTGTACTAATGGAGTTTAGTACGGAAGAGATAAACGGTAGTTCTTTGTACTAGGGTGATAAGCAGAAGCATTGCACTACCTAGACCACCAATTAAGAAAAGCATTGGCCAATGACCTGATGTCAGATATTGTAACCAGCTTATGCCGCCGAGTTCAAGTTGGAATGCCTTTCCCGTCGGACGTACGATTAGATGATCTTGTAACTGCAGCGGGTCTATCTCAGCGCTACAGGTCAATGGAATTTTTAATTCATACCAGCCTGACTTCGGGAAATTGACAGTAATTCCTTGTTTCCATGACCAATCCATGGGATCATCGACCAACAGTTCCTTTTCAATACCCCCAATGACCTCCATGTAAGTAAGGCTTTTAGATTTTAACTTTTGGGTATGGTCTGCCTGTGGTAGAATGAAGTGTAAATCGAAATTATCAGATGTTCCTGAATGACTTAGAATGGGAATGATAAGCTGCTCTGCTTCATATCTTGCCTTACCTAAGGCTAGCTCACTTCTTGGTGAATACTGGATCAACGCCCAGGTTCCTAGTATTAGTACCATCATCATTATGGACACAGAGAATACCCAATTCCATGCCTTTTGTCTAGGAGGCTGGCCGATTCCCAGGAGCTGTAGTAGATCATCATTGATTCGGTTCCGTTGTACTTGATATTCGGATTTGCCAGGGTCAATAATCCCCTTGATTTTCTGCTGTTGGAGTCGCTTCAACCTTGCAGAAAGAAGAATTAGCTTTATTCTTTGAAAGACATGTATGTAGTGGGAATGTTGCCATAGAAACTCAATGGCGTTAGCGGTTTGATCTTTTCGGATCAGCTCAATAGCTTGTTGGTAGGTTTCGGTAGTCATGGGGCGTGATTTTCCGGGGTTTAACTGGACTAAATACTGTATAAGTAATTAAAGGCCAGCGCGAAACAAATAATGTATTTCTAGTAAAGTTTCAACCGATAGAAAATCGTTTTTATGTAGAGATGCGTTACATGATTTGATCTAAGGACGATCCAAAATCTCAAAAAGTTGCATCTGCTCCGTTTCTGTAATACTAATTCTACTTTAAGTTCTCTTTGATTTGAATAGAGAACGACTATTGTACATATAATAGTTCCCACTAATGCGAAAAACTTCTGCTCATAGGTAACATTCCTGTAATCTGGATCAGTATTTCAGTAAAATGGATAAGATTGAGAATGCGCCTGAACCTACCTTTGTAGGGTGATTCATAATCAAACAAACCATTCAAAATGATTACCGGATTCTTATCTAATACTATTGTGAAGGGGGGCGTTGCACCTTTGTTTGATAACCCTAGTGAATATGGCTTAGAATACGAAGATGTCACTTTCAAAACAGGCGATGGCTTAACCCTTTCGGGCTGGTTGGTGAAGGGAGGTACAGACAAGATCATTATTCAGTCTCATTTCGGGGTACAATCCTGCCGGGCGGGCTTTACGCCGGAAGGAAAGGGGATGGTGAAGCTGTGGAAAGATAAGATTCCTTTCCTCAAACACGTCAAACACTTGGTGAACAAAGGGTACTCGGTGTTGATGTATGATTTTAGAAGCCATGGTAATAGTGAAGAGGCAGAAGGGAACTGGGTGTCTTGGGGACCCCAGGAAGCGCAAGACCTGTTGGCAGCTGTTAAGTTTGTGAGCGAGCATCCCGTTTATGGAAGTGCGCAGGTGGGCTTATTGAGTATCTGCATGGGAGCGGCTGCCACGACCTACGCCTATGGATCAGGTGAGTTACAACAATACAAGCATATCAAAGCCATGGTAGCTATCCAGCCCATGCGGTATCTGGATTTTGTAAAGGCATTAGGTTTACCTGGATTCTTGCAAAGATGGGTAAATCAAGAAAACAGCAAGCGCGTCGGCTTCGATATGCTGGCTAAATCTTTTAAGAACGATGTGCAAACAGTTTCAGTCCCAACACTTTTGGTACAGAATGATCAAGATGAGTATCTGAATAAGCAATCCATTGAAGAGTACTACGCCAGCCTTAAAGTCGAAAAGGAGATGCGATGGTTATCTGGGATTGGTACGAAACGGGCGGCAGGCTATGATTATCTGACGAAGAACCCGGAGAAGATCCTCTATTGGTTCGACCGACACATGGCTTAGCCTCTCTTGTTGTATTCCCTTGCATTAACCTATCAAACTCAATATCATGAAACCTATCTATTCCACTATTTCAGTCCATTCGTTTTTGTTTTGGACAGCCATTGTGATCACCCTTTCCTCCTGCCAGTCAGGAGATTCACATATTAATCAACAAAGTGAAATGAAAACAGAACAAGATTCAGCAGCTGCTCAACAGCTAGCCTTTTTGACTACACTTTCAAATACATTGTCTACCCCTCCTAGAACGCCCATGCTACATACGCCAGAAGAGTACAACATGGCGTATGAAGAGGTAGTGATCGAAACAGCTGATGGGGTGAAGCTGAATGCCTGGTTTATTCCTGCTAACTCGAAGAAAATTGTGATCTGTAATCACTTCTCTCCAGCCAATAGAGCTGGCTTTCCAGGGCATCAGGAGCCCTTCACTTATGCCGGTGGGTTTGAGGTGAATTTCCTGCCGAAATACAGAGCGCTTCATGAGGCGGGGTACAACGTCCTAGCTTATGATATGCGTTGCCATGGCCAGAGTGAAACGGGCTCAGAAGGTGTTTCAGGGGTGGGTTATTTTGAATGGCAAGACGTTTTAGCTTCATTGGCCTATGTGGAAAATCGGGAAGAAACGGCGGACATGGAGGTCTCTTTGCAGAGTATGTGTATGGGAGCCAACGCCACGCTCTTGGCCATGCAGAAGCAACCGGAAGCTTTTAAGGATGTGAAATCCTGGATAGCTATCCAGCCGCTCAACGGAAAAACGTATCTAGAAAGGGTATTTGCACGCATGGGGGTAGATGAAGCACAAGGCATTGCGGCCTTTGGGGAAATCTATACCGATATGACAGGACTTAAGGTGGAAGACCATGATATGCGCGGACAGATGGGAGGGGTTAAGATCCCAACTTTAATGGTGCAGGTGCGTAACGATATGAACTCCCGGGCTTCTGATATACAAGAGATGTACGTTAAGGTTGAGGTTAAAGACAAGGATATTATTTGGATCGAAGATACGGAATGGCGATTTAAGGGGTATCAATATTTTTCCGATCATCCGGAAGAAATGGTAGCTTGGTATGATAAGCACTAGAAGTTAGTGATATTGATATTTTGTAGGACGCTTTGAATTTTACATCATGCTACAATCAAAACTACTTATTGCGCTGGGTATTATTGTTCTGCTACTGGCCGTATTATATTTCTTGGGCCGAAAAAGTGTGCATCATGAGATCCTAATTGACGCCAGTCCTGAAAAAGTCTGGAAGGTCCTTATGGACACGGATAACTACGCTGATTGGAATCCAGTAATGAGATTGCTAGAAGGAGAGGTGAAAGAAGGAAGCCGAGTTAAATATCAATTCACTCAAGACGCAGAAAATAGTAGTGAAATTCCCTCTACTGTCAAAAAAATTATCCCCGATCAGCTACTCAACCAAGGTGGTGGGATGCCGGGAGTAATAACTTTTGACCACAAGTATATTTTAGAGGACTTGGCGACCGGCACCAAGCTAACTATCCATGAAGACTATGCCGGCATATACGTAAATTTCTGGAACCCCACTCCAGTAGGGGAGGCCTACGGCAGACTTTGTGAGGCCATCAAAGCGAGAGCAGAAGCCATTTAACCCGAACAGAATCATGAAGAAAATAATACGAGTACGCACGATTACTGAAGTCCACGATATCTACGGCTATGAAAAGCCCAAGCATCCTTTGGTTACCGTCCTACCGATAGATGAAAGGATGACTCAGTTCGACTACGGGGATGTAAATTATGTGCTTGATTTCTATCAGATCAGTCTAAAAGAGGGAATAAGTGGGGCTTTTTCGTATGGCCGTAGTCAATATGACTTCCAGGAAGGTACCATGACGTTTATCAAGCCCAATCAAGTGGTAAAAGTGGAGCAGCAGGAGTCTGGTCCTGAAAGCGGAGGTTGGACTTTGATCTTTCATCCAGACCTATTGCGTAAATCAGCTCTGGGACAAACCATAGAGGATTACTCTTTCTTCAACTATGAGGTACGAGAAGCTTTACACCTGTCAGATGAGGAGAAGCATTCACTTACGGAGCTGGCCGAAAAAATCAAGAAGGAGTATCAACAAAACATAGATAAACATAGTCAGGATATCATCCTAGCCAATATTGAAATGATCCTGAAGTACTGCAAGCGCTATTATGATCGACAATTCTACACCCGTACCAATTTAAATAAGGATTTGATCTCTAGATTTGAATCGGTTATGCGCGGGTATTATCAATCGGATAAACCCTCCGTACAAGGTGTGCTATCGGTGAAGTACTGTGCTCAAGCCTTATCAATGTCTTCAAATTACCTAGGCGACCTCATCAAGAATGAGACGGGAAGAAGTGCCAAGGAGCACATTCATGAATACATCATTGAAAAGGCCAAGACTAAAATCATAAGCTCCTCCCAATCGATCAGTGAAATTGCGTATGACTTAGGGTTTGAGTATCCTCAAGGGTTCAATAAGCTATTTAAAGCCAAAACGGGCCTCAGTCCAAGTCAATACCGCAATTTGAATTAAAGATGGCTAATCCTCCTCGTAGGTTTCAATGACCTCCTTTTGTTCCTGTTCATATTGAGCTAGCAGGGAGCCAATGGTTTTGCGGGTTCTCTGTTCGGTTCGCAGATGGCGAACAATCCCTCTCGCTTCGCCTTTGGCCTTATCATATTTTATTCTCCTAAAGGAGCGTTGGAAGAACTGAAAAGCATAGCTCTTCATCCGATAGTTTCCATCGGCTGTTCTTACTCGAAGCCAAATCTCGCGCTGATGTGGCCTAGTTTTAACTCGCCGGCTTAAGTAGTAGGTAATGTGGACTTGATCATCCGGAAATTTAAATACCAATACCTCACGTTGGTAGTCATAAGAGAATTCATAGGACATAGCAGTTCCATTTTGGAGTGAACCAATTCGAGATGAGGTAGATAATATGCTGTTCGTCTCTACAAGGGATTAGATAGAGATTGAATAAGGTGAGGTTGTTTGTTTAAATTGAAATAGATTTGACTGGTAAATTAAAGTAAAATTAATTTAAATGAAAATCTTACGGCCTTTTTTGAGATGAAATTCTATGAAAAATGCTATATCCTATTCTGATTCAAAAACTAGAGCTGCTATTTTCCATTCTTCCCGATACCTGATAAAGGAAAAAAGATCTAAGCCTTTCCATTCCATAAGTTGATCGGCAGTCCCAAACTTAGCCTCATAGTTCACCCAGGCATAGGCTAAATTGCCCTTTACCTGTATGTCTGCTTGGGTCATCTTTTCTTCAAATATGGGTTGACTATCGGGACCTGCTCCGGTCTGGGCCAGAAATTCAGTGATGGTATTGGTGTGGATCTCAGGGCTGCTGGCATCTTCGGGCTGCCAAATAGTGGTTAAAGTGGCTTTTTCTGCAAAAAAGCCCTGATAGCGAGGCCAGTCTCTTTCGGACATTACTTGATAGTAGGATTGTAATAGGTCTTCAATCTGTTCTTCCTCTTGACTGGGCGCTCCATCCTCTTGAGCATTATTACATTGAAGCAAAAGAAAAGCCAGAGAAAGGAGCATTGCTGACATCAGTTTGAACGGTCGATTCTTCATGATGATCAAATGTTTATGAGGAAATTTCTCGCTATGGAAGCTTTTCAAATATAATCAAATTGTTGTGGAGTCGAGGTGGTGATGCCGATAACCTTAACCTCCTTTTAAGGGCAGACGGGAAGCCATCAACTTTGCAGGTTCTTAGGTGCAAAGGCTGTGATGACTTCCCGTTACTTAGCGAATATTGACGACTATTAATCGATTGTCCTGATCCGTACTGCATTGGGGCGAACAAGCCCTCCTGAGCCTGCACTAACAACGGTTTTGATCAAGGAGCCATTGGCAGTATAACGCTTTACTTCGCTGGTTCCTCCACTTCCGATCAAGAAATCTCCGTTAGCAAAGAAGTCAACGCCCTCGGGTTGATCAATCCCGGAGGTGATTGTACTGCCCACATGATTCCCGTTTGGATCAAATCTTTCTACCGAGTCTCCCGACCAGTCATTTACCAATAGATTGCCATCAGTATCAAACCAGATATTGGTAGGGCCTTGTAAATTAGAGCTAATGAACAATCCAAGATCGGCTCCTGTGGTGTCGAATTTTCTTACAGTTGCCCCATCAAAAGAAGAAACATACAGGTTCCCGTCCTTATCCCAATCCAGCCCGATGCTTTGGGAGACGCGAACGCTGGTAAATTCACCCATGAAGGTTCCGTCTAACTGATATCGTAAAACCCGACCATTTCCTGCCCACTGCAGGACATAGAGTAAGTCATCTGGCCCAATCTTGATTCTCGTAGGCCCATTGATGCCTGTGGCAAAACTTCCAACTAATGCACCGGTGTTGGCATTGTATCGGTTGATCCGTCCGCTATTCAGGTTGGAAATCAAGACTTGATTTTCATCTTCCAGGAAGAGAATATCCTGGGGCCAAGCTAGATCCGAATCAATGAAAACAATCGGATTCTGACCATCCTCATCGTATCGGTAAATATTCCAAGGCCCAGTATCGAAATCCACGGCGTCGCTTACGTAGATGAAGGTCCCTTTCTGTGGGGTAGAGTCAATTATCTTAATGCTTAAGTCCTCAGATAAGTTATCCACTGTTGCGGTCACAATAGCATTGCCTACGGATTGCGCAGTCACTTCTCCCAATTGGGAAACACTGACATTATTGTTGCTCGCAGACCATTGGACCGTTCCACTAATGGCTATATCTTGACCAAATTGGTCCTTTCCACTTACACTAAGTACTGTCATATTAGTAGCTGCCAAGTCTAGTACATCGCCATCGGAGGAGACGATTTGTAGAGAGGAGAGTACAGCAGTATCATCATCATCAGAATTACAAGCCAGCAGCAGCAGTAGCAACAGAGGGATCAGTACGTTTTTCATGATAACTAAAGATTATGGTTGGATTAATTGAAACTTCAATCGTTTGGGAATCAGAAAATCCCAAAAGAATTCCCTAGGGTCTTTGTAGGAGGTGATGCTGCAAATAGCAGGGTAAATGGGTAAAGCCAGTAAAATCTTATAAAGGTTTACGCATTGACGAGTAGAATAAAAGAGGATGCTCAGCTGGACAATCTTTTCGAAGGAAGGAAGAAAATTGGCTAGAGGTGTGTAATTTTGGAAAGTTTTGCATCCTACTATAAAAATCACCAAACGCATGCAAAAAATGAAAATCAAAGCTTTAACTGCAGTGCTGACTTTAGTCCTGGTAACGATGCTAGGCAGCGGCCTTACTGCTGGAAGTAGTATCTTCCCTAACCAAGAAGAAAAACCTATGATGAATCAGGATAAGAAAATTGGTTATATCATCCTCTTGGATGAAGAGGCCTTTCCCAAACTAAAGGAAAATGCTTGGAAGCCAAGTGGAGGTGAACGCCCCACCAATAGCGCTGAATCCTATGAGAATTTTGTCAAAAAGGAGCTCACTGCCTGGGCCAAAAAGCATCTCGATATCAAAGCCAAAGAGGTGACCCAATCCTATAGCGGAATTATGCTTGGCTTTGCGGTAAGCATACCTGTAGAAAAGAAGGATGAATTTCTGAAAAAGGCGAAGGCTTTAAAAGAGATCACCACCATCGAAGAGGATGGAGTAATGGGGATTGAAGGCGAAGGATAATTGCCGGCCAACTTCGTTCAATCGAACGAACTCCCAGAAAACAGAGCTGGACGAAGTTTCAAAACTTCGTCCACAGCCATGTCCATGACGACAATTACTCAGCATACCCACCAGATACTAAATAACGCTAGATCACATCTTCGATATCCCCCACCTTTGAAGCAACAAGTCAGCCGCCACTTCTTAGGCATCAAAGGCTTGGCTTCAATTATCTAACAAAACCTTCCCTGAAGTCCTATTGACTCGGGAACCACAAAAAGATGTGATCATGCGTATCCTATCCTTATTTATCGTCCTTACCTTTTTTTCAACTACTTATGCCACGGATGACGTGACTGGCGATTGGCTCATCACTACTCCTGACGAGAATGGAGATCCAATCGAATGGCAATTGACGCTTTCCGGGGATGGCTCCTTTCAGGTCGACATCTTAGTTGATGGCACGATAGATGTTCATGGAGATTATTGGATCAAGGGACAACAAATTACCTTCCAACATGCTGAAGAATGTGGATGCTGTGACCATAAGGGCATTTACAAATTCCGGCTAGAAACGGACAAGCTCTGGGTCGACCCCGTCGAAGACCAATGCGAACTTCGCAACCCTGGCAAGGAAGTATACTTCACGAAAATATAAGGCAAGGCTCCTGCGAACTGGGGCGGTGCTCCCCATCGACTAGCAGCCACTTCCGCGCCGTTGGTTGGTATTTTCCAACATAGCCGTTAGGCTAAGGTCTCTTTCCACAAGCAGATTGGCCAGTCAATTGGGTATAACCCGATGCGGGAGGCCTGGCAAAACACTGTTCGAAGGATGAGTTAAGTTTTGCCAAGCGTTCTTTGCTGACTTTCTTC
>CAJXPD010000260.1 GCA_913057785.1 uncultured Lewinella sp.
AGCACAACGCATCGAACAATGTTTTGCCGGGCCTCCCGCATCAGGTTATACCCAATTGACTGGTCAATCTGCTTTTGAAAGTTGTGGAGGGAGACCTTAGCCTGACGGCTATGGAGAAGTAACCCACCTCTTCAGCCTGAGCCAATTCTCAAGTGGTGAGAATTGGCTCAGCTCATATCCCAAAAGAATCTCTCCTTCGGTTTTGATGCTGCCCCAAGTCCTTTATAAAAGGCGATGGCTTCCTGATTAAAAACTGGAGTTTGCCATTGAATTATCGAGTAACTCTCTTTTTGGGCAAAGTCTTTTATGGCTTGCATCACCTGCGCTCCAAAACCCTGTCCCCGAAAGTTCTCGGCTAGATACAAACAATCCAAGTAGAGATATAAATGCGCATCCCAAGTGGAAAATTGCCGCATAAAGGTGGCATACCCAATCAACTGCCCTTCAATCTCCAGCATCCAGCAGTGAATGCCCAACCCAGGGTCGAACAAACACTGACTCCAGCGCTCCAGTTTAGCTTTTGGATCAAAGGGCGATTGCTCCAGGTCAGCATGGGCTTGACAGAATTCCAATAATGTTGGTAGGTCCTCCCTTTGGATATTCCGGATTATCAAGCTTTGCTTAAAATCAGCAGGCACACTCCATCTTTGCACCAGCAGAAGCATCTGAGCCTTCGGTAGCGTAGCCATCAAATTTCCACCATTCAATGCCGCCTATCAATTCCTTTACCTTGAATCCAAGACGAGCCAAATTCAGCGCCCCTCGGGTTGAAGCATTACACCCGATACCGTCGCAATAGCATACATAGGTGACTTCTTTATCCAGGTGCGCCGTGGAGGCTGCAGTCATTTCACGATGTGGTAGATTAATAGCCATCGGGATGTGTTCCTTATCAAAACCAAAAGCCTTCCGCGCATCTATAGGAACTACTTTTTCTCCTTTTTCGAGCGCTTCGAACAAGTCTGCCGGGTCCATCTCAAAGGCTAACTTGCTTTCGTAAAACTTAATTTGCTCTGTCATGATCTTGTTTTTTGATGTCTGGAACAAAGGTAATTGCTGCACTCGCTCGTACCAATTTTTGGAGTTGAGCCATCCTCAATTATCGTTGAAATATTTTCAACTTCAGTGGCTATCGAATATTGTACTTTTAGGATATGGAAATTAAGCACTTCAGATTGATCAAGACGATAGCAGAAGAAGGGAATATTAGTAGCTCTTCCACCCGCTTATTTCTTACGAAGTCGGCCTTAAGTCATCAATTGCGGGAATTGGAAGAACAACTGGGCTTCAAAGTGTTTCACAGAACTAGAAACCGCTGGCGATTGACGGAGGAAGGGGAGGCCTTGCATGAGCTGGCCACAGAGGTATTGACACGCATTGAAAACAGTTTTCAACATATTCAGCGGATTCAAGAGGGAGCGAAAGGGACGATTAGGATTAGTACGGAATGCTATTCGTTCTATCAGGGTTTACCCAGTTTCATACAGAAGATGGCCGTTCTTTATCCGGATATCTACGTGAATCTAATCTTAGATGCTACTCATCAGCCCATTACCAAGTTACTTGCCAATGAGATCGATATGGCGATCGTCACTAGCCGCCCTACCTCTGATCAACTCTCAAGCATTCCGTTATTCGAGGATGAGATTTTTGCTATTCTCCATCAAGAAAATCCGCTAAATAAACAAGATTTTATCGAGGCGAGCGACTTCAGCGATGTTCACCTAATTATACACTCCTTTCCGCTGGAGACCGTCTCCGTTTATCAACAATTTCTTCAACCCAACCAGGTTCATCCCGTCCAGATCTCGGCTATTCCGCTGACAGAAGTTTCTCTTGAAATGGTTAAAACCAATATGGGCGTGATGTGCATGCCAAAATGGGCATTAGCACCCTTCTTACTCCCTCCAGAACTCGTCTTCAAGCGCCTAGGACAAGCAGGTCTAAAACGCACCCATCACCTAGTATATCGAACGGTCGACCACAGTAAAAAATATATCCGCGACTTTGCGCTAAGTTTTCAAGAAGAGTTTGATGAGAAGTAAGCTTTGATTTTGCCTAGAATCGACAAAGGCTTTCTACCCACTTGACAAGTATAATTAGGAGTACTAACTTTGTTCTTCATTGATCTGCCTTTGTATGACTGAAAGTATCTTCAATCTCGCTTTTCAACAAGATGACGTTAAGAGTAAAATTGTCGTGGCTCTTGAGCGCATCTCCGAAGTATTCAGAGCGCTCTTATGGGAGCATGCCAAGACTATTGGCCTGAGTCCTATTCAAATACAGATACTGATTTTCGTAGCCTATCATCAGGAATCCCTTCGTAATGTCAGTCATCTAGCCAAAGAGTTTAATGTGACCAAGCCAACGATCAGCGATGCCGTCCGAGTTTTACAAAAAAAGGGATTGATCAGCAAGCATCCTGCCGTTTATGACAACCGTAGGTATTCCATTGCCCTCACTCCTGAAGGTGAAGCTATTGTCAAGGAAACTGAAAATTTTGCCGAACCGATCAAAAAACAATTGCAGTCAATTTCTGATGAACACCTTTCGCTCTTCCACACCCAGCTTGTCGATTTAATAGCCGGACTCAATCGCAGTGGAATCTTGTCTGAACAACGAACCTGCCACAGTTGCCGTTTCCTTGAGAAGGATAAGGGTGAAGCCTTTTGTAAACTAATGAAGAAGCCCTTATTAGCTGATGATATACGCGTAGATTGTCCTGAATTTGAAGCGATTTAAGTCTAACCGTATGTTTTGATTAAAACATAATTGCCTCCAGGCATTTTCCTACCCATCCAATAGCGTAAGCAATCGAAATAGGCCTACTAGTAGTAGCTCTTTTAGAAACAATGTTTAAATTGTTCGACTAACGAATTACAATTGTAGAAAACCAACCACATGAAGAACCTATCTTCCTTGGCGAGCTTCTGTATTCTTGCTGGCCTACTATTGACCTTTTCCTGCACAAATACTGACCAAGCGCAGTCTGACCCAAATCAAGATCAAGAAGAATGGCAATCTCTATTCAATGGGAAAGATCTAACGGGATGGGATATTAAAATGGCAGGCTATCCGGTAGGCGAAAACTTTCGAAATACCTGGCGCGTGCAAGACAGTATGATCCGGGTTAGCTATGATGATTATGAGCAATTTGACGAAGCTTATGGCCATATGTATTATCAAGTTCCATATTCCTATTATAAGATTCGGTTTGATTATAGATTTACGGGGGAGCAGACACCTGGCGGAGCTACCTGGAACGTTCGAAATAGTGGGATCATGGTGCACTCTCAATCCGCAGCAAGCAATGAGATTGGGCAACATTTCCCCGTATCCATTGAATTACAGCTTTTAGGTGGTCTGAGCAATGGTAAAGAACGTACCACAGGCAATCTGTGTTCTCCAGGGACTGCGGTAGTTATGGGGGACACCATCAATTATAGGCACTGCATCAGCTCCTCATCTGAAACCTATAATGGAGATCAGTGGGTTCATGCCGAAATGATCGTATTGGGAGACTCAACCATCATTCATCTCATTGAAGGAGATACCGTACTACAGTACGATCAACCACAAATTGGAGGTGGCTTTACCAACATTAATCAAACTCGGGAACACTGGGAAGGGTTTGGCATCACTAAAATGGACGATTGGGTAGCACAAGCAGGTACCTTGTTAGGAGAGGGATATATTGCCCTTCAGGCCGAAAGCCATCCCATCGATTTCAAAAACATCGAATTACTGGACCTAGTCGGATGTAAAGATCCAAAAGCAAAAAACTATAAATCGTATTTTGTCAAGGCAGACAATAGCAAGTGCCAATACTAGTGTCCTGCGAAGGTAGCCCCAAGACCTTGCGTGTAAGATTTCCACAATTCGAGTATTTTAGAATAACACACGACCAAACACCATTACCATGAAGTCTCTGTTATACTCAAGTATGCTATGCCTTGGGCTCGCACTAACCTTGACAAATTTCAGCTGCCAAACACAGGAAGCTACGGAGGAAACTCTTGTTCCAGATTCCTCCGCAATATTCGCCATTAACCATATTGGTCTAACTGTTAGAGATTTGGATAAAATGGTGAATTTCTACCAGGATGTTTGTGGGTTTAAGGTTTTAAGTCAACAGAAAATAGGCAGTGATATAGCCTCCAGTAAGCTATTGGGTATACAGGATGTCTCCTTCAAAAAGGTAGTGCTTCAAGCACCAAATATGCTATTTGAGTTGACAGAATTCCAACCGTCACGAGATTCGGTTATTCAAAACATGCCTCCGGAAGGACCAGGCATGACCCACACTTGCTTTCAGTCTCCGTCCTGGGATCCTGGGTACGATAAATTCATCAAGAATGGAATTCAACCCTTGAGCAAGGGAGATCACGCAATAGATCTAGGAGGATATGGAATCACCTATGCCTATGCGCACGATCCAGAAGGGAATATGATCGAAATGGAGCAATTGGACCAGGCGGTACTGGAAAAAAGCGGAAGAGACAGTGCCTTGTTGGCTGATCATCCCTTGTGGATGACCCAGGTGGCCCTGATCAGTCCAGAGGTGGAACGACTGGCAGAATTCTACCAAAAGTTACTAAGTAAATCCATTAGCCGCCGAGGTGAATATAAAGACAATCTTAAATTAGACAGTATTGCCAACAAGGATCAGCTAGAACTCAAAGCTATCTGGATCACCATGGATGGGCCAGCGAAAATGATGGAACTCATGCAGTACCAAAACCCTAAAACGGGCCCCACCAAAACACAATTACCTACAGATCTGGGATATCATTTCTCCTATGAGACTACAAATATTCAAGGAGAGTACTTGCGGATGAAGGAAATGGGCGTGGATTTGATCAGCCCGCCTCAGGACATGGGGCAGTACTGGGCATTTTACGCTAGGGATATTGATGGAAATCTATTCGCCCTACGACAAGTCAAAGAAGCAGAAAGTCCGTATTCGGCTAAGAACTTCCTTTTTGCTAAATCCTAAGAAGCTGAGAAACCTACCCTTATGAATAGAAGTGTTGTCCTCATAATTTCCAGCCTGGCGATCATCACACTGGCAGGCATTTTCATCTACAATTCTACAACTAACGCTGAGCAACAACGGATGAGTGCAGCGGCTGAGTTGTACGAACAATATTGCAATAATTGTCATAGTGGACAAGTGGCAGAAGCCCCCTTACTGGCCTCTTTACAAATACTGTCCAAGGAGGCCTTAGTGACCACCTTAACCACAGGAGTGATGAAGAATCAAGCCGCAATGCTATCTTCTGAGCAGATCAATGATGTAGCCGACTATCTTTCGGCTGTCAACCCGGGCTCCACCACCACGGCTACTCAAGGACAATGCGACAATTCGAAAGAAAATACAAATGCTGTGGATACCCATCCTGTTACCAATTGGGGTTTTAATCTGCAGAATCACCGATATATCTCACCGCAGCAGACCACTATCCGAACGGAAAACGTGCAACAATTAAAATTGAGTTGGGTTTTTGCTTTTCCCAATGCCACAAGAGCTAGATCACAAGTGACTGTTTATGACCAGGCGTTGTATACATCCAGTCCCACCGGCCTCATTCACGCCCTAGATCGAAAGACGGGCTGCATCCGCTGGACCTTTCAGGCAGAAGATGAGGTAAGAAGCTCCATCACTATTGGATTGGATGCCGATGGTAAAGCAGCGAAGCTATTCTTTGGAGATTTCAAGGCTAATGTCTACTCCTTTGATTTAACCAGTAAAAGCCTGGACTGGAAGGTAAAGGTTGATGAACACCCCGTAGCCACCGTTACTGGATCACTCAACCTCTTCGAAGATCGACTTTATGTCCCGGTTTCTTCCGGCGAGGTTATCAGTGCCATGGATTCTACCTATGCCTGTTGCACCTTCCGAGGCGCCGTTGTGGCTTTAGACGCTGCGTCCGGCAAGCAAATATGGAAGCAACATACCATTGCAGAAACACCACGAGAGCAAGGAAAAACCAAGAATGGGGTACCCATCTTCGCTCCATCTGGCGCCCCTGTTTGGTCTAGTCCCACTATAGATGAAAAGCGCCGCTTACTTTACGTAGGCACGGGAGAGAACTACACCCGTCCTACCTCCAAGACAAGTGACGCCATCTTAGCCTTATCCATGGATACAGGAGAAATCATTTGGTCACAGCAGGCCCTAACAAGAGATGCCTGGAATGCAGCCTGTGTTATACCAGGTGCACCAAATTGCCCGCCCGATCATGGCCCAGACTTTGACTTTGGTGCGCCACCTATGCTCGTTAGCGATGAGAACGGCAAGGATTGGATTTTTGCGGGGCAAAAGTCAGGAATAGTATATGCCTTAGACCCAGACAATAATGGAACCTTTGCCTGGGAGCGTCGAGTTGGCCGCGGAGGCATCATGGGTGGTGTTCATTGGGGAATGGCTTCTGATGGACAGCACCTCTATGTCCCGATCAACGACCAAAGTGTCTGGCCAGCCGACAAGGATAAATCTCCAAAGTGGGGACTACACGCACTACAGATCCCAGATGGGACTCCCATATGGTCCACCATTGAAGAAGATCGTTGTGGAGAAAAACCGGTGGAATGGGCTTGCGCCCCCGGCATTTCAGCAGCTATCTCCGCTACCGATGAGTTAATTTTCACGGGAGCCATGGATGGATGGCTTAAGATATATGAGGCAAAGACGGGTAAAGAAGTTTGGGCCTTCAATACGCATAGAGACTTTGACAGTGTGAATGGAGTAAAGGCCTACGGCGCTACCGTGGATTCGGATGGTCCGGTAATTTACGAAGATCAATTTTTCATTACTTCCGGCTATGCCAAGTACGGCGGGAAAGCGGGGAATGTGCTATTGGCTTTTGAATTAGCGGATTAGCCCAAGATGCATTGATCAATGAGTCATAAGTAATCCTACATGAATCTTCAACCTACCCTTTCTAATGAACTGGTTCTACTCAGGCCCTTGGAAGTTCAAGATTTTGATGCCTTATTTGAAGTAGCTAAGGATCCATTGATCTGGGAACAGCATCCCTGCCCAGACCGGTATCTCTCTGAACCTTTTGCCACTTTCTTTGAAGATTCTCTGGAATCAGGTGGTGCGTTGGTCGTGATGGATCAAGCCCAGCAGGTCATCATCGGCAGTTCCCGCTTTAAGCCCATCCTAGGCGCGCCTCTGGCGGTAGAAATCGGCTGGTCGTTCCTCGCCAGAGCCTACTGGGGCGGGACCTACAACAAGGCTGTGAAGCATCAGATGATGGCACATGCCTTTCGGTTTATAGAAGACATTGTTTTCTATATCGGGAAAGAAAACATTCGATCCCAGCGAGCTGTGGTTAAATTGGGAGCTGAGTTGGTTGAAGGCCCCGCCTATGCGCATTTAATCGCAGATAAAGTCAATGACCTCTGTTTTCGGATCAACCGAGGCGAATGGGGGAAGAGATGAGCTCTACTGGAGCTCCATTTTTAAGGCTAAAGCAAGAATAATTCTTATTTTGTTGATCTTCCAAATAGAAACAATCTATTGGCGAGCCTATTCATCACCTTTTATGCCCTTGCAAGATGTCATATAGTATTAATGAAAGTAATCTCGAGCGACAACAAATGTTAGCCCAAGGCTTGGGGTACCTATCTAATAAATATTTCCAGTTACTTCCACTCCAAGCCAATCCTCGCGTGTTGGATCTCGGTTGTGGCCTTGGAGAAACTACTCGCCTCTTAGCCAAATTCTTTAATCCTTCCGAAATCGTAGGTTTTGATCAGGACGTCAATCTCTTAGCCTATGCTCGTTCGAGAGTTGGAGAAGAACAATCAAATTTCACCTATACGGAAGGTAATGCCGAGCAACTCCCCTTCGAAGACAATTCTTTTGATCTGGTTTTCTGTCGCTTTTTGTTACTCCATGTCCCCAATCCTCAAGCTGTGGTAGAGGAGATGGCCAGAGTTTGCAAATCCGGAGGAATTGTGCTGACTCAAGAACAAGATACAATGACTAGTTCTGGGCTTTATCCCTCAAATTGGGCCTATGATATGGTCACCGAGGGCTATCAAAAATCCTTCAGCCATCCTCAGGTCGGCCGTCAATTGCCTCACCTCTATCGAGGAGCCGGGCTCCCAACTCCCACCATTCGCTCGAACACCTTTTTACTACCTAATCCAAAAGTGGGCAAACGCATCGTAAATCTTACCGGACAAGCCATGGTAGCCGAGTTGCTGAAGCATCGTATACTAGAAAGGGATAAAGTAGATGACTTCTACACAGAACTGCAAAGAGTCGAGGACTCCGAAGAATACACTTTGTTGTCAGATCCTGTAGTCACTTGCTGGGTCAGAAAACCATAGACAGAAGATTGTAAATTAGGCTTTCTTTATGACTACTTAAACACTCCCCTCTTGCCCTGCTAGAGCTCTGTGTGATCTAGCACACAAAAGTCGCGATACCTAGTACTTACCTTTGTCGCTGACTCTACTTCTTCATGCTACAAGTATGATGCAGGCCTTCGAAGGCCTAGGTATAAGCCAAGGTCAATGTACGGCTCTTTGCAATTAACCGGTATTAAATCAGTGAAGTAAAATGACGCTCAGCAGGTCAGTATTGGCGCATTTTTGGGGAAGCCTCCTTCTACTGTTCTTCCCTTTAGTACTTGCTGGCCAATTTGCCCAACGCATACGAACCGCACGCCCTTCCGTGACTATGGGTACCTATACCATTGGCAAGGACGTGCTGCAATGGCAGGCGGGCACAAGATGGCAGGAGGTGCATAAGGATAAGCTTGACCACGAGGTTCTCCAATATAAGAATGTATTGAGGTGGGGCTTCTTGGAGCATTGGGAAATGAGTGGGGTACTCAATTATCAACTAGATTGGGCTGAAACCAGGGGGAGTCGTGGCGCCACCCAGGGAATCCGCACCATTCGTCTGGGGGTAAGACATCATCTCTTTGAAAAAGCCGGTTTTTTCAAAGCTGCTGCCCTGCAAGGGCGGCTTTGGCTGCCCTTTTCCCATCGGGACAACCGACAAGAAATACTCGGTGGAAGGATTATGGCTTCCGTAAGTTATCGTTTGCTAGGGAAATTACAACTTATCACCAATGGGGGTTGGAGGTGGACTGGCCAAGCCTCATCCAAGGCGATATCTTTTTTTTCATTGCGCTTTTCACACCCGCTCAGCCGAAAGTTAGTTTTAGTAGCAGATTACTTTAGTGACTCCAAAGCGTTTGAACCAGATTATGCCATCGGTATTGGCTATTTTATCCACACAGATTGGAAACTTGATATAGCGGTAGGCAACCTTGGCGATTCCTTGAAGCGCCACAGATATCTCGAAATCGGCTGGGCTACTCGAATCCATTGGCGCGAGTAAATAGCTAGATTAAGTGGTGCGACAATAGATACTTAAGGCTTGATCAAGCCATATTTCCGGAGTATGGGTACGACCTCTTTCATGGGTAAGGCCTTGCGCTCATGTCCAAGATGTCCTTTAGTATCCTCAGCAGCCACCAAAGAATTCAAAATGGCCTCCTCGGTGGCTTCAATCACACCAAGAAATAGGGGGGACATCGCTTCATTCCGCAAAACCTCGCCAGTCCGTAATGAGCTATTAGCTTGGTAGGGAATTCGCAATTGTTCCTCGGTGGAAAAAGCGATTACATAGTCTCCGCTGCCATTGGAAGCAATTCCTCCCGTTTTAGCCAAGCCGAACATAGCTCGTTTAGCCAGTCGTTTAAGGTTTCGGGCATCAAGGGGTGCATCAGTAGCCACGACAATCATGCAAGAGCCGTCCGCACCATCTTGGAGTTGGCGTTTAAAGTAGTACTCCCCTAACTCCACACCAACGGGAGCCCCGGCAATCTGTAGGACCCCCCCAAAATTACTCTGTACCAGCACGCCAACCGTAAAACCACCCAAACTTTCGGGCAATTTGCGAGAGGCAGTACCGATTCCTCCTTTAAAGCCAAAGCAAGAGGTACCCGTTCCAGCTCCAACACTACCCTCCCGTACTGGCCCCGTACTAGCCTTTGCTATAGCCTGATGTACATCTTTAGTTTCCACATGTTGTCCACGAATATCATTCAACCAACCGTCATTGGTCTCTCCCACAATTGGATTGACGGAGCGGACGGTTTCATTTTCAGGAAGCTTTAAGGTGTAATTGATCAGCGCAGAGGCTGCGGTGGGAACACTGAGCGTATTGGTAAGAATAATAGGTGTTTCAATATTCCCCAACTCTTCCACTTGGCTATACCCCATCAACTTACCGAATCCATTGGCCAGATGCATGGCGGCCGGAACTTTGAATTGGAATATATTCCCATCGTGTGGTAATATAGCTGTCACCCCCGTTCGAACACTATCGCCGTAGATCAGTGTTTCATGCCCAACTTTCACTCCAGTCACATCAGTAATGGCATTGTGTTGGCCCTTCGGTAATACCCCAATCCTCACCCCATAATCACTTAGGCGATTGGAGCTTTGAGCATGGATATAGGATGAGCATACAATAATGAGTAGAAGGAATATTAAGGGTTGCTTCATATTAGTGAATTACGAGATTCGGTAAATGTGGGAGCGAGAGAAGGCCCCTTCACAAGTTCAAGTGCCACTAAAGATAGAAAATAAGCCCTCACGATTGGAAGTATCTCCGCCTATCATGGCTAAGCATCCCCTTTCTTAAGCGCAGCAAGGTAAATTGGGCTTGCATTTCGTAAATACGAGATATTTTAAGTGGAATCCCAGTATTGCCTTAGCTACATTTGAGCCATGGATAGCCAGACACCTAGTTTCACTTTCAAGCAACAACTACTTGCCGCTTTCTTAGTTTTTCTCGGAGCCATTATGTTCTCTACCAAGGCTGTGATGGTCAAATTAGCGTATCGCTACGAAGTAGATTCCATTTCACTCCTAGCCTTACGGATGATTTTCTCTCTTCCTCTTTTTCTCTTAATTGCTCAATATGACCGTCGCAAGCAGCAGGAATCTAGGCAAGCACTAACTTCTAAGGATTGGATTTACACCTTTGGATTGGGAGTCATGGGCTATTATTTGGCGAGTCTTTTCGATTTTATTGGCCTGAACTATATCTCAGCCGGGATGGAACGGCTGATCCTGTTCCTTTATCCAACCATCGTAGTCTTGTTATCTGCCATTCTATTTAAGGAGAAGATTGGGCGGAATAAGGCGGGAGCATTACTACTCACCTATGCAGGAGTAGCTATTGCCTTCGCTCAGAATGTCCAGCAAGGAGAGGACGACAATCTCTGGTTGGGAGCAGGATTGATACTGGTAAGTGCCTTTACCTACGCGATCTATTTACTGGGAAGTGGTCAGTTCCTTCCAAGGTTGGGGACTTTGCGTTTCACTTCCCTAGCCATGATGGGGGCCTGTGTTGCAGTCATCGGGCACCATGGAATTGTCCAACAATGGCAATTGTTTCATTTCCCAGCTCCAGTATATTATTTGAGCATTCTCATGGCCATCTTTGCCACCGTTGTTCCTTCCTTCCTCATTTCAGAAGGTATACGTCTTATTGGTGCCTCCAATGCCGCTGTCATTGGTAGCATTGGCCCCATCTCGACTATTATTTTAGCCTATATCTTTCTTGGAGAATCTTTCGGTGGTTGGCAATGGGTGGGAACGTTCCTAGTAATTGGAGGTGTATTGATGATCAGTTTACAGAAGCATCGCTCAAAAGCTTAAGCTCACGTATTAATTTTGATTTTCCAGCAGATCAAGAAAAGCTAAGGTTTGATCTAGGCTTTTGAGAATGGAAGTATTTTCCTGAGGAGTCACTGGCTGCACTACCACCTGGTAGCCCGAAAAGAGTAGGTGACAATCTGGGAAAGTCTCCGCCAAACGGTCTACATAGGTTTGAACGGGCTCCTTGGCAAAGGTTTCTGTAATCATCGTAAAGATGAACTCCGGTTTGTGGATGTCATAAGCATCCTTCAAGTCGGAGATTGAGATTTCCTGTCCAAGATAAACCACTCGATTTTTTCTAGACTTTAGAAGATAATGCATGAAAAGAAGACTCAATTCCTGCCGTTCTCCTTCCGGTAGAAAAATAATGAACTTCTTGTGACCTTCCGCCAATAATGGTTCTTTGTCGATGGCTACGATCAACTTCTGACGAATAAGGTAACTAATGAAGTTCTCTTGTACGGGATTAATGGACCCCGTTAACCAGAGCAGGCTTAGTTTATCTAGAAAAGGATAGATAATTTCGAGCATAGTACGCTCGAAACCAATCTGTTGAATATTTGTAGAAACGATTCGATCGAACTTGTATTCGTCCATTTCGATCATCGAAATGGTGAGGGCGTCCAGTTGTGTTCCGTATTCAAAATTGATTTCAGATATAGCTCCCACTTTCTCGGCAATCTCCTCGTGTGTCATCTTCGCAATTTTGGAAATCTTGATTCCATTGCGATTTAGAAGCGCAATATTGAGCACTAATTTTAAGTCCTTATCCTCGTAATAGCGAATATTGGTCTGAGTCCTCTTGGGCGTAATGATCCCGTAGCGCTGCTCCCATATGCGGAGGGTATGCGCTTTTATACCGGACAGCTTCTCCAAATCCTTGATTGAATATATCGCCACGTCTATAAGAGATTTTAAATCAACTACTTGCACTGACATTGAACTCTACCGTATTCGTTTGATCATAAATCCTATTGGTAACACCAGTAATATGAAAATGTTTATAGAATTGTAAGTTTGCTGACGAATACTCCGAGGCAGAAGTCTTCCCTTGTACAATCGACGGCTATAAGTTATAATTTTTTATTTAATTTTAAGCTTCTGTCTCGCAATGATAAACCCTTCTTGGATAATCTTTGTGGCCAACTCAAAACGAACCCCTTCGCCAAGCATTGGGAGATAGTTTTCGGCTGGTTAGAAATACAAATATTGACTAAGAACCTGATAAAAGCTTTTCCTAAATAAATTATTTATGAAGCATTTTTCTTCTTTAGCAACTATTGCGCTTTCCCTGATGATCAGTTCTAGCGCCCTTTTTGGGCAACTTCCCTGTAATTATACGCTTTCTTTGTTTGATACTTTTGGTGATGGATGGAATGGTGCTTCCGTGATTGTTACTGCAGCTGGAGAAACAACAACCTACACCCTAAACAACATAGATGACGATGGTAATCAGCGAGTTATACCCCTCCGAGTGAATACAGGGGATTCAATAAAAATTGAATTTATTTCAGGAAGTTTTGATAATGAAATCTTTTACGGACTCCTCGATGGTGAGGGCAATGCTGTATTTGCTGATGGCCCTTTTCCAACCGAAGGCGTCGTATATAATGATGAGGTACTGTGCCCTAGCTGCCCTCCCGTTCCAGCGGTGAGGATTGATGACGTGAGAGCCTTTTTCACCGAAGTCAGCTGGGATTATAACGATCCATTTGGCACCTATATCATCGAGGTAGATACAGCTGGATTCCAACAAGGTAGTGAGGGACCAAGAGTACTAAGTGTGAGTGGTAGAAACACGGTAAGAATTCCCGATCTAGAAGAAAATACAGCCTACGACTTTTACATTTTTGGCATTTGCGCTAACGGAGATACTTCACAAGTTTCTGGTCCCTTTTCCTTCACTACGCTTTGGGCCAATGATGTAGGAATAATTGGAATTTCTGCACCGATGACTGAATGTGGTATACCTGCTAGCGATTCTGTGGAAGTCATTCTAGCTAACTTTGGAGGGGAACCTCAGTCTCTCATTCCATTTAATTATACCGTCAATGGGATGCCAAGTGGTGTTTCACAACCTACTGATGGATTCTTTACTGGCGTTCTAGGTAAAGACAGTACGTTTAACATACCTTTTAAAGCGATTCCCAATCTCAGTACCCCCGGAGAATACGTGATTACGGCCTGGACGGAGCTGGAAATGGATAGCGATACCCTAAACGATACCTTCTCTATAACGATCACTAATATCCCGATCATTACAAGTTATCCCTATTTCGAGGATTTCGAAGAATGGGGCGGCGGATGGACCGTGGAAGATTCCAGTAGAAATGCTTCTTGGGCGTATGGACAGCCTTCTGGCTCCGTAATCGACCGAGCAGCAAGTGGAAGTGGAGCTTGGGTGACTAACCTGAGTGGGAACTATAATGATGCTGAGTTTTCTTACTTGATTTCACCCTGCATGGATTTCTCAAACCTAGCCAGTGATCCTACTATTGCTTTTTCTTTACAATTGTTCACAGAGACTTGTTGTGATGAAGCGTGGTTGGAAGTAATGACGGAGGCGGATACAACCTGGCGTAGGGTAGGAACAGCTGGTACCGGCATCAATTGGTATAACAATACGGTAAATGATTGGTGGAATGGGGAAGATGTCACCAATGGTTGGGTAGTCGCCTCGAATACCCTAAGCAATACCGCGGGAGCCGAAGACGTCCGAGTTCGCTTTGTTTTTTCTAGCGATGGCTCGATTGGTCGTGAGGGTATGGCCATTGACAATATTTACATATTTGAAGACCTGACCACGGATCTAGCCTTGGTTGCAGCAAGCAATACTTCAGATGGTTGTGGTGCGCAAGAAGATCAAGTCACGGTGGATATTTTCAATTTTGGTACCACGCTGGCTGCGGGCTTCGATATTAATTATCAGGTCAATGGTGGAGAAGTAGTTACAGAAAACGTGGGTAATTTATCATTGGCTGGGTCAGAACAAGCTACTTACACCTTCACCCAAGGATTTAACTCTGCAGCTGTACCCAATAACGATGTCAAGATTTGGATTAACCTTCCTGATCAACAGATTGCTAACGATACTATTTCCTTCTCCTTCCCAAGATATCAAAGCCTACCCTTTTCTGAAGACTACGAATCTGGTCAGCTGACGGGTGGCTGGAACTTCAATAGTACAACCAACCCTGTATCTGATCCACTTGACCACAACAACCCAACTAGCGTGCTAGCGGCCAATCTATTTGGGGGTAATCCCACTTTTAGTTTGAATTCGCCTCTATATGGCCCACTGGCTCCGAATATGACCTTCTCTTTTGATTACCGTTACACTTTGTGGAGTGAAGGTGCCGAAGCACATAACCTCACCAGTGATTCCTTACTACTACAGATCTCTACGGACTGTGGTAGTTCCTATCAAACATTGGTCAGAATAGATAAAGACTCTCACGTATCA
The DNA here is from genome assembly GCA_913057785.1 of uncultured Lewinella sp. Taxonomy (GTDB): domain Bacteria; phylum Bacteroidota; class Bacteroidia; order Chitinophagales; family Saprospiraceae; genus DT-111. The sequence goes on from CAJXPD010000260.1 coordinate 15,164, forward strand.
ACTGCCGAATTCAGACGAGTTGGAGCAGACTTGAGTGCCTATGCAGGCCAGAGTGCTCAGTTTAGAATTCTTGGTACTTGGGGTGGGGGAGATTACTGGTTAGATGTCGACAACATCAATATCCGAAGTTGTTCTCCATATGAAGTAAGCGCGGCAGTCATGAACGTCACTACCGACGGTGCAGCGGATGGCAGCATTAGTTTGACGCCAAGTGGTGGACAAGCACCATATATATATAACTGGTCCACTGGAGAGGCTGGAGATATGATCAGCGACTTGAGTCCAGGAGATTATATCGTTAATGTCTTTGACAGTAGAGGTTGTCAGCAAACCCTACAACTAAGCGTTGACGTAGGAACTGCGGTAGAAGAAATAGAAACACTGGATGAACTTAACCTGGCTCCAAACCCCACAACAGGAATAAGTTTATTGACGGCTTCCTTCTCCCGACCCGTAGATATAGAATTAGGGGTATTCAATTTACACGGTCAACAATTGAGTAGACGCAGCTACAACAGGACAAGCGCCCTCAATCACCCCATTGACCTTTCTAATCTACCTCGAGGCATTTACTTAGTTCGACTATTAGTAGATGGTCAAATCAATACGCTACGGTTGGTGAAAGCCAACTAATACCGCTTATAATCAGTTACTCACAACTCTTTCTGTTTTTAACTGTTTAATCGGAAGGATGGGCACGAAAGTTAGATTTTGTGCCCTTTCTTTTTGGGGAGAGGTACCTATGCAATACAGGAAAAGCAAAAATGTGTAGTATCCTGCCAAATTGCCACAAAGGCTGTTATTGACATATGTTATAATGTGTTAAAATCAGCAGGCACAAAGATTAATTTACCTTTCTTTAGGTAATTACTCGGATGAGGAAGATCACACTAAAACATAGCTGCTTTTGCCAGCCTAGGTTCGGTCTCTCCCATCCAGCAGCTAGAATGATCATTTAACAGCCAGATACGACATCTATGAAGATTGGAATCGTCTGTTATCCTACATACGGAGGCAGCGGCGTACTAGCAACTGAACTGGGTATAGGCTTAGCGAAACGAGGTCACGAGATTCACTTTATCACCTATAAACGTCCTGCCAGACTCATTACCTTCCAGGAGAATGTATTCTATCATGAGGTCTCTGGTGAGGACTACCCACTCTTTGAGTATGCTCCCTACGAGACTGCCCTTGCCAGCAAATTGGTCGAGATAGTGAAATTCGAGAAACTGGACCTGTTGCACGTTCACTATGCCATCCCGCATGCCTCAGTCGCATATATGGCCAAGAAGATCCTTTTGGCAGAAGGAAAATATGTTCCCTTTGTCACCACGCTTCATGGCACAGACATTACGTTAGTGGGCAACAACAATACTTTTGCTCCTGTAGTGACTTTTTCCATCAATAAATCAGATGGAGTTACCGCAGTTTCTGAAAGCCTGAAGAAGCAAACCTACGATCATTTCAATATACAGAATGACATCAAAGTCATTTACAACTTCATTGACTTTGCTCGCTTCCGTAAAAGCGACAAAGACCACTTCAAGAAAGCAATAGCACCAAACGGCGAACGGATACTTGTACACACTTCCAACTTCCGAAAGGTTAAAAGGGTGGAGGATGTGATTTATATATTTAAAGAAGTGTATCAAGAAATCCCCAGCAAGCTCTTACTTATCGGAGATGGGCCAGAGCGACATCATCTCGAAGAACTTTGCCGGAAAATTGGACTTTGCCACGAAATCCGCTTCCTAGGCAAGCAAGATGCCATCGAAGAGCTATTAGCCATCGCGGATCTATTCCTGATGCCATCAGAAATGGAAAGCTTTGGTTTGGCTGCCTTGGAAGCCATGGCCTGTGAGGTGCCTGTCATCTCCACAGATGTTGGAGGATTACCGGAAGTGAATATCCATGGGAAAACAGGTTTCCTAAGCAAAGTGGGAGATGTGGAATCTATGGCTAAGCATGCCATCAATATCCTAAGCAATGACGAAATCCTGAACAGGTTCCGTAAGAACGCCAAGGAACAGGCTAAGCGATTTGATATCCATGAGATTTTGCCACAATATGAGGCCTATTACGAGTCAATTTTGAAAACGGCTGTTTGGTAATGGATAATGGATAATGGATAATGGATAAT
>CAJXPD010000261.1 GCA_913057785.1 uncultured Lewinella sp.
CTAACTCTGAAGGTGTTCGGCCATACAATTTTTCCTCATCCGCACTAACTGCTGACTGCTCTACCTCCTGGCCCTCTCCCTCTGTTTTACAACTAACGGCAGTTCCTAAAGAAGCTCCCGCCAATGTCCCCACCATCAAGGTTTTTAATGATTCTCTTCTATCCATGATTTATAGGTTCATTTTCTTAAGTTCTTCAATAATGTGTTCGGAAGTTCTCATCGACAATGCCATGATGGTCCAGGTACAATTCTTATCCGCCTGGGATACAAATGGCCCTGCATCTACGATAAATACATTGTCAGCGTCATGGAGTTGGCACCAACTATTAGTCACTGAGGTTTTTGGATTGTCTCCCATTCGAGTAGTCCCTACTTCATGAATGATCTGTCCAGGTGCCGCTAGACCATAATCTCGATCGGCACCTGGGGTTTCCCCCATGACCTCAGCCCCCATGGCGTCAAATATCTCTTCAAAGGTTTGATGCATATGGCGCGCTTGGTTGCGCTCATAATCTGACCACTTGTAGTCGAATCGCAGTACTGGAATACCAAACTGGTCCACTACATTCGGATCTATTTCACAGCGGTTGTCATACTGTGCAATGGCTTCTCCACGTCCGGCTATGCCCATGGTTGCTCCATAGAATCGTTTTACATCCTCTCGGAGTTTTGTACCATACCCGCCAATGTCCCCGCCTATATACTTATTCATCTCCGAAACATTGAAGCCGAATCCGTAGGAAGGCATTCCCAGGCCGCCCCAGATTTCCAAGTGATAGCCACGAGGAAAATCCAGTTTTTTATTATCTAGCCACCAAGGAGAATAAACGTGCATCCCCCCTACTCCATCTTCATTGTAGGTCTTTCTATTCATTAAAGCGGGAACAAATGCTCCACGACTTGCCCCCGTTGAATCGTGCAAGTACCGACCTACAACATCACTACTATTACCTAAACCATTCGGGTGTTGCGAGCTTTTCGAATTGAGTAAGATTCTGGCCGTACTACAAGCCGAAGCTCCTAGTACAACTACCTTTCCTCTCAGCTGATATTCTTTTCGATCTTCTTTATTAATATAGGAAACGCCAGTCGCCCTACCTTCCTTATCCGTGGTTACGGTACGTACCATGGAATCGGTGTACAAGTCTACCTGCCCTCCTTTCATAGCAGGGAAGACCAGACAAGAGCCCGCAGAGAAGTCAGCATACATACTACAGGATCGACCACATTGACTACAATAAAAGCACACTCCTCTTTCATTGTTAATCCGTTTCGTCAGGATAGAAAGGCGAGAAGGAATCACTCGTACTCCCGCTTTCCGAGCTCCTTTAATGTAGTATAGTTCGTGCAATCGTGGCTTAGGAGGCGGTAAGAAAAAGCCATCTGGATCATTAGGTAAACCCTCTTTGGAACCAAATACCCCTACTAATTTATCCAAACGATCATAATAGGGCTTGATATCATCATAGCCAATGGGCCAATTCTCGCCCAGGCCATCGATGTCTTTATGCTTAAAATCATCTGGTCCAAACCGCAAGGAAATTCGCCCCCAGTGATTGGTTCTTCCACCTAGCATGCGAGCTCGCCACCAAAAGAAGTTGGTGTCCCCCTTGTTGGTGTAGGGCTCTCCATCCACTTTCCAATCTCCCCAGGACATATCAAAGTCCCCAAAAGCTCGGGTAGAACTGGCGCCCCTACGCGGAGATTGCCAAGGGAATTTAAGCTGGGTTCGGGTGGCTTCGTCTTTTGGATCAAAGAAACTGCCGGCTTCTACTAGTGCGACTTTTAAGCCAGCGTCGGCAAGAATTTTAGTGGCCATACCGCCGCCCGCTCCGGAGCCGACGATAATGGCATCATACATCTTTGGAGATTCTATTATCTGCATGTGCTGTGTTTTCCGTTTTGACAGACCTGAATATAAGGATCTTTACTAAAAATCTTGATCTTAAGTAGTGTGACATTAGATATTCCTAACTTTCAAATGCATCTTTTCACTTTCTCTCCTTAACGAAACAGTTCTCGTTCTTCCCATTTTGGCAGGGTAAATAGGAAAGTATCTTCTCGCTTGGCCATTTCTCTTTCCACGGCATCAAAAGTCTCTTGAGTCTTTCCCATTAGCTTATCAATCAACCACACTTCACCTTGCAGAGGTGCTTGAACTGAGCCCGTCAAGGCATCCCAGTGAACCAAGATAACGGTTCGTGGATTTACCTGATCTACAATCTGTCTAAAGTACTCGCTTTGATAAGCCTCCGTCTGTGCGCCTAGGCCTCCCACCCCAAGAAAGACAATGTCCGCCTGAATACTATCCAAGGTATTCTCTTTCCAGCCAGCACTGCTTTGGAGAAGGAAATTGCCACGAGGATGTTCGAAATAAAAAGTGTAAGCTCCTCCCATCTTATAGGCCGCTTGTTCCACGGGAGGAACCAGTGGCTCCGTAATTTCCTGGTTTCCTCCCAAAGCCGTTTCCCGAACTCTAGCATTTGGAAATTCGTAATGGTTTGATAAAATCGGGGTAATTCGAAAATTCCCAATTTGGAGCGGCTGTCCCTCCTCTAGCAGTCTAATTTGCTGTTCAGGCAGGTCCAGTCCCCGGCAGATGTTGGCTGTCGATTCGGAACCATAGACCGGCGCTCCCGTCAGTTGTGCTACGATAGGGGCATCCATAGCATGGTCGAAGTGGGAATGCACGACCAAAATCGCGTCAAGCGTCGTAATACCCAGCCGTTTTATCCCCCACTTTACGTCTTCCTCTTTCGGTGCAATTTTTCCAAAACCGAGCTGCAAGGCTCCGGGACGTGAAAAGTAACCATCCGTCAGAATGCTTGTTTCTCCATCACTTATGAGTAAGGTACTAACTCCTGCGAATTGAGCCGTTATGGCTGAAAAAGGCGTAGCGTCTGCAGTGGTCCCCATCTCCAAGTTAAGAAAGTCATCCACCGACACTCGTGTTTGGATCGCGTACCAAAATAGGCCAACGGCTAGGATAAGCAGACTTGCAAGCGCTAGCAATACTTTTGTGTACCATTTCATCATTTTCTACTTAAGTTATATCCAAAGATAGTGAATGCCCGTCCATCCTTTTGTGCTAGATTAAAACTTCCCAAACCTACCCTTTGGACTTCGTAATTACGACGAATTAAGGCCTTGTCCCAAGAAAAAGTTTAGCGGATTTTGGTGCTGCATATGATTTCATTTTCACAAACTCTATCACCTAAGACATGAACGATACACTCTTTTCATCGGTACCGCCCTTACTAGAAGTGCTAGAACAGGAATGCAAAGATATTGGCTTCACAATGCCCTCTGATCGGCATATTGGGGCATTACTTAGCAATTTAATTGCCAGCAAGCCAGGTGGACATTTTCTGGAATTAGGGACGGGTATTGGCCTTTCGCTCTGTTGGATGATTGAAGGCATGGATCAAAACTCGTATTTATACAGTATTGACAATGATCCTCAACTGATCGACATCGCTCAAGGTCATTTTGGAAAAAACACTAGGGTAGAAATTGTTTGCCAGGATGGCGGGGAGTGGATCAAGGCGTATCAAGGGCCTGGCTTTGATTTGATCTTTGCTGACGCCTGGCCCGGAAAGTACTTTGATCTAGAGGAGACTTTGGATCTGATAAAACCTGGAGGGTTCTATGTAATTGATGATATGCTCCCAGCAGACGACTGGCCGGAAGGACATGCAGAGAAGGCAACGGTCTTAATCACTTATCTGGAGGAGCACCCACAATTTCGTGTGACTAAAATGAGTTGGTCCACCGGAATAATCGTAGCGACGAAAATTGCGGATGCTCCTGCAGACAGTTGATCCGATTATTATTGCGGAGCCTGCAAATGGATCAAGTATCCAATACTGATATTGAGCGTACGGTTTCTAGAGGTAACAAAGGCATCAACATCTGGCAGACCGTAATAATAGTTTCCATCCAATAGGATTTCATGCTTACCGACTGCATAGGAAAGCGCTAAACCTCCGTGAATACCGTAATCCCAACGATTCATGGCTCCTTCTCCTTCGAAGCTAAGGCGATTTCGCGTAGTGGGTTCTACATTATTTAGATCTCTGATTTCTCGGAAGGCGCTGGCAATGTAGGCGGCACCGAAGCCCGCTTTGGCTCGAAGGTATAGTTGTCGCTTGTAGATAGGAAGTTGTGCGGCTGCCATGACCGGAACCTCCAGATAGTTGAGGAATAGCTTAGTGTCTTCGTTGAAGATGATGAATCCAGGTTCGCAAGCGGCTCCCCGTTCTACCCAGCCCGGTTCCATACCCACCCAGAAATTGGGTTTAATCTTGTAGTAGGCCATAGCTGAAAGTTGAAAGCCGTTGATATGGATATTGGCTCCATCAGGGGTGGCTACGTCTCCATAGTCTTCCCAGGCTTTAGTGGCACCACTTTTCAACCCCAGTACAACCTGGGCTTGCAGGGACATAATACCAAGACAGCTAAAGACAACAAGGGCACATCGGATGATATTCATGGCTTTAGTTTTGTAAGGATAGACCTTTTTATTCCATAAAATGGTTGGGTTGGTTCGACAGAAGTTTAGGCCTAATCTTATCTGATGTGCCCTTTCCCCCTTCTTAAAGTTGTACGAGGTAACCTAAGCTTACCCCTAGACTACGATTGCGTGAGGTAAGGTTTGGATCGACATCAGGAAGCCCAATGTAATAGTTGCCATCTAAGAGAAGTTGGTGCTTTCCCAAATAACAGGATACAGAAACCCCTGCGTACCCCCCGTAATCCCATCGACGCATTGGATCGGAGTCTTGAAACGAAAGTCGAGTTCTGCGCACTAAGGTGTTGTCCGTCGTATTCATCACTTCCTCAAAAGCCTTGGTGGCAAAGGCAAGACCCAAGCCTATACGAGGACGGATATACAATAGATTAGGAAGAAGCGGGAGATTTACTGCCATCAGGATGGGCAGTTCAGCATACCTTAGTCTCAGGCGCGTATCCCCATTAAAAATGACGAAGCCTGGCTTGCATGCCGCTCCTCTTTCAACATATCCTGGCTCAATTCCTAGCCAGACCGTAGAAGAGAATTGGTAATAAGCTAATCCAGCTATTTGCAAACCATGAACATGTATAGCTGCATCTTCAGGCAGGTTAACAGATCCATATTCTTCCCAGGATTTTGCTAAGCCACTTTTTAGTCCAACTATCCATTGAGCTTGGATGGAAGTATAATTGAGGCCGAAGCCCACTACTAGTAAAAATCTTAAAACACGCATGCTGATAAGTTTTAGAAATGAATCCAAAAACTATCTGGGAAAGCAGCTATGTTAAGAAAGACCTCTGGTAGGTTTAGAAAGGTTGGGTAGTGCAATTGGTCTATGGGTATTCAGCCAATAAGCCAAACTGCCAAAGATGGAAGCGAACGTGTTGATAATGAAACTGTTCCAGTTCACCAAAATCTAACTCCCCCATAAAATTATGATAGGCTTTAAATCCTGGATTTTGCTCGTAGTGGTTGTAGAATCGTTCTATGGCCACCATAATTTGTGGAACGGCTTCCCCAAAAGCATCATATTTTAGTTTCGGCAGGTCAGCTTTGGTCTTGTCACTGGGTCTATGCTTGAAAACAGCTCCCTTATGAATAAATCGTTTGAAACCAGCTTGCCGTTCTGCCATGGCGGGATCCGGTTCTCCGTAGCGTTTGACAGAGCTTTTGATGATCGAAGTCAGATGTTCGATCATGTGTTGCGGCGTCATCAAGCCAAATTGCGGTTCCTGGTCTTCTTTTAGGTCCTTTAAAAGCGTGGGTACTGTTTCGGTTAGAAATTCTTTCTTAGTAGACATTTTCTTGTTTTAGCTGAGAAAAGGTCAGCTAATATAACAATAGCAATTCGCTTATTCGCTTTTTAATGCCTCAGCCGGACTCAAACTCGCAGCTCGTACGGCATGTAGACCGGTAATCAAGAGTACAAACACAAGCGTAAAGGTCAGCACCATCGCAAATAGGCCGAAATCTATAGGTACCTGATAAGCAAAGTCCGCCAGCCAATTCTTAATCAAAAACCAAGCTCCGATGAAGGCAGGAATGGCGGCCAAAAGTACCAGCCAGAGAAAGTCCTTCGTCAATAGGGAGACCAAATCCGTCCACTTCGCCCCCACGATCTTACGGATGGCAAGTTCCTTGTCTCTTTGGCTCGCTACAAAGGAAGCCAAGCCAAATAGTCCAAGAAAAGCAATAAACAGGGTCATTAAGGACAGGGAAAAGAAAATACGTCCACGAATCTGGTCGGCCTCATACAAACGATCCAAGCCTTCGTTGAGGAATTGATAGTTAAAAGGAGTATCAGGAAAAAGTCCCGACCATTTGCTTTGCATAAAAGAAATGGCCTCTGGTACATCTCCCCTCAGCTTTACTCCGACCTGCAAGCCAGGCGCACGAAAGAAGATTTGTGAGGCAATTGGATCATGCAGGCTGCTTTGATGAAAATCCTCTACCACTCCTACAATCGTTTCAAAATTAGGGTTACCGCTATCGCCGAAGCGAATCCTTGCACCGATAGGATCCTCAATCCCAAAGTTGCGACAGAACGCTTCATTGACAATTATTGCTGTGGTATCATCAGCGGGGAATTCGGGGGCATAATTTCTTCCCGCCACCAATTTAATCCCCATCGTTTCAAAGAAATCATCATCGATGCGTCCAAAATGCACAAACTGAGGTTCTGGTCCGGCCGATCCTTCCGCACTGATCGGTCGACGAGGCATCTGGGACATTCCCGGCATAAAGCTGGATTGTGAAACGGCACTGATTCCAGGATGCTGTAAAAGCTGTTCCCGAAGAATACCGTATTTTTCTGCTGCGTCCGTCCCTTCCAATCCTATTTGTAACATTTGATCCCGATCAAAACCCAAATCCTTGGCACGCATAAACTGGAGTTGTTCATAGATCATACTGGTACAAATCAGCACGAATAGGACCACCATGAACTGGACTGCTACCAAGGCGCGGCGGATGGGTACTCCCCTGCTTTTGTGTCCCTTCATCACCGTAATGGGTTGAAAAGCGGAGAGGAAAAAGGCGGGATAACTACCTCCTAATATCCCTAGCAAAAACCAGATCGACAGCATTCCCAATACAACCGCAGGATTCAGCAGCTGTCTGGCATATAGCTGAAGGTCTAACAATTGATTGATCGGGTCTAAACACAGCCAGACTGCCCCGACTGCCAGGAGTAAACCCAACCCACTCAATACAACGGATTCGGTTAGAAATTGGCCAATTAGGTGCTTTCGGTGAGACCCTAAGACCTTCCGAAGGCCCACTTCCATGGACCGACGGCTCGCCTGGGCCGTTACCATATTTACATAGCTAATCATGGCAATCAATAATAACAGTAGGGCAACTCCTCCGAAGATGTATAAGTAGGTTGGGCCTCCAGTAGCCTGCATGTGAATAGCCGTAATGGGCGTCAATTGATGCCTGGCACTCAACAATACTGGCTCTCGATCCGGATCTAAATGTCTTTCGTATAAAGAAGTAAGCTTAGCAGCCACTTCAGTTGGGTCAGTTTCTGGATGGAGTAGAAAATAAGTGTTGGTATTAAAGTGAGCAAAGTGATAGTTTTCCATCCACGGATCAGTATCGGCAGAAAGTAGTGCTTCTACTTCCATGTGCGAGTTGGGCGGAAGGTTTTTAAAGACTCCAGTAATCTCTAAGTTATAGTTTGCAGGTGTATTCAATCGAACGTGTGTCATTTCCGTAGTTACCACTTTGCCTACGGCGGGGCTATCTCCAAACAGTCTCTTGGCTAAGTCTTGCGAAATAATCAAGCGGTTGGGGCCGTGCAAGGCATGCGATTGACTCCCTGCCACCAGTTCCAAAGTCAAAGCGGAAAACAGATTGGAATCCACCACATAGACAGCTTCCTCCCCAATTACTCGCCCTTCATAGTCAAAGTTGATGATTCCTTCAGAGTGAAATTGGTGAAAGCATACCACCTCTTCGATTTCTGAGAACGCTTCTCTCGCCAAGGGCCCTAGGTTTCGTGGTACCCCTTGCCAATCCACATCCATTTCTCGTGTCCGTAACTTCAAGCCATTGGTTTCAACTCTATACAAACGTTCTTTTTGCTCATGGAACTCGTCAAAGTTTAGCTCGAAATTAAGGTAGAGCAAGATGAATAGACTGGCGGCAATTCCGACAGCGAGTCCCAAGATGTTGAGTATTGAATATAGAGGTTGGCGTACTAAGTGGCGCCAAGCCACTAGCATAAAATTTCGGAGCATGATATGGTTCTTATGAAGAGAACTTACCGTGAAGCCCAAAACAGAATGAGCTTCACGGTAGTAGAATGGTCAATTCTTATTTACTCGCCTTAATCAGATCCTGCATGATATGCAAGGTCTCTTCCAGGTAGATATCTTTCTTTAAGGTCTTAATCCAATCCTCATTGCGGGCCACCCTGGATTCATCTTCCTGGATGTAAGCGACATCCATCGGAAGGTTCTCGATCTTTAACCCTTGCACATCCGCTTTCATGATATCAACATATTTCTTGGCTTCCTCCGCTCTACCTTCGCGATAGGCAACATAATCATCTAAATCCAAGGGGAATGAACTTCTTTCCGCGTTGCGCTTGCGACGCATGTTGTTTTCCTGAATCAGATCAAAGGTCGGATTCGCCGCTATTCGCTTGGCACTATTGGCCTTAAGTCCCTCCAAGTTGGGAAGCTTACATACATCCTGATAGTAGTTGACCGGCTCAACTTCCGACCAGCTTAAAGCATTATCATATTCCTTCTCCCCCACATCCATATTAGTATACTGATCAGGAAGGATAATATCTGGTACAACCCCACGCAGTTGATTAGAAGTACCATTAATGCGGTAAAACTTCTGATAGGTAAGCTTCACTGTACCCAATGGCTTGACATCTGAGGCTCCTCTTATCACTCGATCCAAATCAATAAAACGCTGAACCGTAGCCTTACCATAGGTAGAATTCCCTCCAACGATCACCGCGCGCTTGTAATCCTGCAATGCCGCCGCCAAAATCTCAGAAGCCGAAGCACTTAAGGCATTTACCATTACAATCAGTGGACCGTCATAGGCCACTTCGGGGTCTTTATCTTTATATACATAAGGATCTTTATCTCTGGACTTAACCTGCACGATTGGACCTTTCTCAATAAATAAACCACTCATATCCACCACATCAGGTAAGGAACCGCCTAGATTATCTCTAAGGTCCAGGATAATTCCGCGGGCATTTTGCGATTGCAGCTTTTCGACCTCGGTCTTAATATCTGCAGCACAGCTATTGCCGCCATCAAAAGTGGAATAAAACTTAGGAAGCTTGATATATCCAATATCGGTAATGCCATCGCTAAGGTCCACCATTACAGAACGCGCAAATGATTCGTCTAAGATTACCTCATCTCGCTCTATCCTAATATCTTCTGTCGTTCCATCTTTCTTCTTCACCGTCAAAATCACCACCGTTCCTTTCTTGCCTCTCACTATCTGCGCAACATCGTCTACTCGCATGCCTAAAACGTCGACGGGTTTTTCCCCTTTTTGAGTCACTTGCAGAATAAGGTCGTCTACTTCTAATTCCTTCCCTTTCCAGGCAGGGCCTCCAGGAATCAAAGAAGAGATCTTAACGAAATCCCCATTCTGCACCAAACGGGCACCAATTCCCTCTAATCTTCCGCCCATGTCCATATCAAAGTCCGCTTTATCTTTTGGACTTAGGTAAGAAGAGTGAGGATCAAAAATGTGCGTATATGCATTGAGATAAGCTTCAAATCGGTCGGATCTACGCAATCTGCCGATCCGGTCAAACCAATCATCAAATAGTTTCTTAGTTTCCTTGATCGCATTGGCCACTATTTCATCTTCCGACTGTTTTTCAACACCCTCTTTATAATTGGCTTGCTCCGCGATCTTACGTTCTGCCTTTAGTACGATTTGGTACTTGATGTACTTGCGCCAATAATCCTTGAGCGCTGCTTCATCTTTGGCGTATCCTCGTTTCTCCCCATCTAATTCAAGGTCTTCCTCTTTGTCCAAGTCGAAAGAACCGGCCATTAGCTCTTCATAAATGGCCTTCGTCCGTGACATCCCCTGTTCAATCAAGCCCATGGAAAGATCAAAAAATTCCGTAGAACGCTTTTCTGCTTCATCGTCCAGTTTATACTGGAAAGTTCTTAGCTGTTCAACTTCGGATTGAATCAGGTACCTTCTAGCTCCATCCAGGCTAGTTAAATATCGATCAAAGGCTTGTTTCGAAAATTCGTCATCTAAGTCTTTGGGCTCAAAGTGAATTTGATCCATGACAGATAACATGATATTGAGAATCAAACTTTCTTTTTCTGCACTATTGGGTGTGGAGATTACTGCGGTTAGCAGGAATAAGGAGGCTATCAAGCCTGAGAATAAAAGACCTTTCCTTTTCATTAAGACTCATTTTTTTGGGCAAAATAGAATAGGACCGCAAAGTCCGAGGATGGTTTTCGGGGAGTAAGGTGGGTGTTTAGTCCAGCATTTAACCTGGAGACCGCTCATAATGCAGTCTAGAAGTTTTCGAATATAGAGAATGGGGAGAGTCCTGCAACATGACAATCACATCGTCTACAACGATGCTAGGGAGCAGAAGCTTTTCCTGCTTTTTACGCGCTTCATAAATAACCTCAGTGAGGGGAGCATATTTCAGCTTAATGACTTCGATAGAGCTTTCCTGGTGATCATATTGCAAACTTTGCTTAACAGGAACCTGACTTTCTGGTTTGTAAGTCTCTTTACTAAGGGCTGGAGCTGCAAAAGTAAAGTGTACCAAACAAATTCCTACAAGTAGAAGGCCGATCTTCTTCCCAAATCCAAAGTACTTCATAAATCGTGTGTTTTCGTGCGAATATTAATCCAGGATCTTACTTGTATCCAACCAAAGGGCCGACCGTCAAAGACTCCAGGCAAAGTCATCTATAAGTAAAGGCTTAAAACGGCCAATTTGTTGTCTGTCAATACGCAATTGTACCCGCCTTTCCTTTCGAATTCTATACAAAATCGAAAATAAATGACTATTCACCTATAAATTTCCTGCTTTCTTACCAGCTCGACAACAACATTTTATTTAATTTGTCAATCAGAATTGTGTTCAAAAAAATCATAAATAATTGTTAAACAAAATGTTAAACCCATTATTTGCCAATCAACATGGACAATAGTCGTTTATTAGAATTATTCCTATGTTTATCAAAAAAAGAAATTCGTGACCTTCGAAAGTTTGTGAACTCTCCCTTTCATAATCAAAGGTCAGATGTGATCCAGCTCTTCGAATACTTGGTAAAGTATGCCTACGGTTCTAAGGTGGATCAACTGGACAAAAGACTAGTCTTCAAATTCTTATACCCGAAAACAGCCTATCAGGAGAAGAAAATGAGGTATGCGATGTCCTTTCTATATAAATCCATTCAAGCTTTTCTAAGTCACCAAGCCTACCTCACAGATCCATTGCTTTCACAGAAAGCCCTTTTGCAAGCCATGCGGCAAAAAGGAAGAAACCGATTGTTTGAGACAAGCTTGAAAACGACGCAAGAGGAACTGAAAGGACAAGCATACAGACATCCCAATTTTCATTTACAGGCCTTCCTAATGCAAGAGGAACAATACCTATTCAAAGCTTCCTCGCAAAGGGGAACACACTTAGGGCTAGAAGAAGCTTCCCGACAGTTGGACCTTTTTTTCATTGCCAATAAGTTTAAGCATGCCGCATTGGCGATGGCGCATCAGCAAGTAGGCCAATCGGAATTAAATCTAGAGTTGCTCTCTCCTATCCTCGATGAAGTAGATCGGAAGAATGACTATTTGGAAGTCCCCGCTGTAGCGGTATACTACCACTGCATCAAAATGATGTTGGTAGATGCCGCCTTACCTCACTTTGTCCAACTCCGAACTTTGATGCAGCTTCATCAACACCACTTTCCCGTACAAGAATTGCGCGATCTGTACATATTTGCACTCAACTTCTGCATACGTAGACTCAATGCCCAAGAAGGATATTTCAAGAGAGAGGCCTTTAGTATCTACCAAGACGGGCTGGATAATGGGGTGTTTTATGATAACGGCATACTCTCCCGTTTCAACTATAAGAACATTGTTGCGCTGGGACTGGGACTCGAAGAGTATGAATGGGTAGCTCAATTCATCGAAAACTACAAGGATTATTTAGACAGAGATGTCAAGGAGTCCACCTATCATTTCAATTTGGCCTTACTGCATTACAAAACCCTGAACTACATGGAAGCCATGGCACATCTCCAACGGATTGATACCGACGATGTGCTAAATAACTTAAATGCCAGACGAATGCTAGCTTGTATTTATTACGAATTGGAGCAAATGGAACCTTTATACTCTCTCTTAGATAGCTTCCAAAACTACATTTATCGAAAAAGACAATTGGGATATCACAAGAAACATTACTTGAACTTTATCAAATTCATGAGAAAACTCCTGCAAAAGGAGCAGTACAGTCCTGCACAATTAGATAAATTAAAAGTGGAACTTACAGCCACTCAAGACATTGTTGAAAAGGTTTGGTTATTGGAGAAATTGGCTTAACGACAAAACAATACGCATATGCCCTATTCCCGTAGAGATTTCTTTAAAAAAGGTACCCTGGGCGGAGCTGCCCTCCTATCCACTCAGCAAGCTTGGTCTGCTTTTTCCAGCCCAACCTTACCACCTTCAACCCATGCTCTAACCGGTCCCGTTCTTTCTTCTCCCCTGGCACTGGATCTCACCCCTGCCCGCTGGATATGGTACCCTTCTGAGAGAACACTCCCCAACACTTTCATTCTGTTTCGTAAACAAATCCAGGTCGAAGAAGGCTTACAATCTGCTAAGGGTTGGATACTCGGTGATAGCCGTTATCTTCTAGCGCTCAACGGCCAAAGAATTCAATGGGGCCCACCACCTGCTGATCCAAGATATACGGAAGCTGACCCTATTGATCTTACGAAAACCCTGCAAGTAGGAAAAAATGTGCTGGGAGCCACCGTACTCTACTACGGAATGGGAGATGGAACCTGGCCTGTCGGTAAACCGGGTTTTATCTTCAAATTAGACCTAGAATACCGTTCCGGTAAAAAAGAGGCCATACTGTCTGATGGAACTTGGCAATGCCTGTTAGCGAGAAGTTGGCAGCCGGGACATTACAAAAGATGGTACCTGCGTGCCCTGCAAGAAGAGTTTGATGCTACAAAATATCCCCATGGGTGGTCTGGGGCTTCGTTTAAAACAGGGGCAGACTGGTTGCCAGCGCAAGAATTACGAGGAGCTGCACACCGTACCGCGCTCAGTACGAACAGTTCAGATTATCTATACAATTCTAGTGCCGGAGCTACCACGACTCAATTGCGGAAGCGCAGTATCCCTTTAATCCTAGAAAAAGACATTAATGAAGTAGAATTGGTCACTTCACATATTGTTCATTGGATACGGCCCATTCGAGAGTATTTTGAAATGATTCCACCTAATGCCTACCAAGCCACTACTAAGTCTATTACGGAAGAACCCGCAGTGGCAACATGGTCATTTCAAGCAGACCAGGAGGATATAGGAACCGTTCTGACCTTCCGGTTTAAAGAGCAGATGGTTGGCTGGCCATTTTTCAGTATTGAAGCCGCTGCCGGAACCACCATCGAACTCCTAGTGCACGAGGCGCACGTTCCCTTTTCAGAAGGAGGTCCGGCCTTGATGAATAGCCATTTCCATTCCTGGTCGCGATTTGTCTGTCAAGCCGGGGAGAATACCTTCATGCCCTTTGACTACGAAAGCGTAAAGTGGCTACAGCTGCATATTCACAATACGAAAGGCAAGGTGATCGTGCGTGATGTAGGCCTAAAACGTCGACTATACGATTTTCCCCAAGCACCTAAAATCAAAGTAGATGATTCGAAACTCCAACAGCTCATTGATGCCTCTATCAACACCATTTACAATAATGCCCATGATACCATCGTAGACGGGGCTGGTAGAGAAAGACAGCAATATAGCGGGGATATCGGCCATGAGCTGCATGCCCTTTACAGCGTATTTGGCGAAACCCAACTCCCCGCCCGCTACCTCAACACCTTCAGTCAAGGCATGACCGTAGATGGCTTTTTCCTCGACACCTGGCCCGCCTACGACCGACTCAACCGACTCGCTCAACGCCAATTGGGACTCACGCCCTGGGGTCCTCTCCTAGATCACGGCATCGCCTTTAATTTCGATTGTTACCATCACTATCTATACACGAACGACAAGGAAGCTTTGGCCGAAGTATTTCCCCGGCTAGTTCGTTTTTTCAACTATTTGAAAAAAATCAGGCGCGCCGATGGAATGCTGCCAGTGGAAGAAATTGGCATTCCAACAGTCTGGCTAGATACAGATGCCTATCAGCAACAACGACACAAGCAGTGCGCCTTTAACCTCTATGCGATCGGTATGTTGCAAGCTGCCTTCGTACCACTATGTCGAGCTTTCGACCAACAAGAACTCGCTCGAGACGCTGAAGAATTCGGAAGAAGCTTATGGGAAAGTACGCTACTTAATTTTTGGGATAGACAAGAGCAAACCTTTGTCTGCAATTTGCCCTGGAACACTGAGGAGGGCCAAATCCGCTACTGTGAAAGAAGCCTAGCTCATGCCCTCTTATTTGATCTTTGCCCGAAAGGACAAACAGAGCGATCGGTGGCCCTTCTCACCAATCCGCCCCAAAACCTCGGTCGTTGTTATCCCGCCAATGCAAACTGGGGTTTATGGGCACTTGCCCAAGCAGGAGAAACTGAGGCTATCTTCAAAGATTTGCATAGTCGCTGGATCCAAATGGATTCCGTAGCGACCAACAACAGTATGCAAGAAGTTTGGAAAGCACAGCCTGATAGTCGATCCCAATGGAGTCATGCTGCTATTGCGCCCTTATTTTTAACCTACATGGATTTGGCTGGAATTCGGCCCTTAGAGGCGGGGTACCGCCGAGTACAGATTCGCCCACAGCCAGGGCCATTACGGCAGTTAGAACTCACCAACTATACCGTTCAAGGGCCGATTGAATATAAGCTAAGTGGGGCAAAAGGAGACCGTCGTCTGCTATTGACCATCCCTGCCGGATGTACCGCCGAGTTAGTGGTTGATCAACGAGAAGAGCTGCCTTATCCGAGAGCCAAGGTGAACTGGGCTGGACTCCAAAAGTTTGTTTTACAGGGAGGTAAGCAGTATGATCTACGATTGGCATTTTGCTAGAGATTATGCGGATTGAGCCCTTTTAACTATTTTTAAAGTAATCAACTGACCTCAATTCTAAATCAAAGACCTACCTGTAAGATTCACCCACCCAAACAAATACTGGAACCGAAAAGGGCCGGTAAAACATTACAATTAAGATCAAAGCAAAAGCTACCATGAGACACCTATCTCTATTCGTATGCCTCATCTTATTGGGTATGGCTTGTTCTGACTCGAAGGAATCTAGTTCAACTGCCACAGGAGAAACAACTTCCGATAGCCCACAAACAGAAGTGGCCACAAATCCAAACAAGAACCTGTATTGGGGGGACACCCATCTGCACACCACCAATTCTCCGGATGCCTTTTCCTTCGGAGCCAGGCTCACTCCTGATGAAGCCTTGCGTTTTGCCAAGGGAGAGTCGATCGAAAGTGAAGGACAGTCCTTTCAATTATCAAGACCACTGGATTTTCTAGTGGTGGCTGACCATGCTGAAGGCCTCGGCATGATTAATGAGATCATGGCTGAAAATCCTGCCCTAATGGCAGATCCTATCTTAGAACGCTGGGCTAAACAGCTGAAAGGGACGAAGGAGGAGTCAGCAGCCATCGGTCGGGAATTGATCAACCGATTTGCATCAGGGAAACTTCCTAAGATCCTAACGGATCGGCAAGTGCTAGCTAAGGTGTACAGCAAAGTGTGGAATGACTATCTAACTACCACCGAGCAACATAATGACCCTGGCCAATTCACAGCCTTCGTTGGCTACGAATGGTCCTCTTTACCACAAGGCAATAATCTGCATCGCATCGTGATCTATCGAGACGGGAAGGACAAAGCCATTCAAACCATTCCATTTTCCAGCTCGATCAGCAGCAATCCGGAAGATCTTTGGAAGGCTTTACAGGCCTATGAGGACAAAACTGGCGGCAAACTATTGGCGATCCCGCACAATGGCAATGCCTCCAATGGCTTGATGTTTACCTTGACCGACTTCGCGGGGAATCCAATGACCCAAGACTATGCTACCTTGCGCTCTCGCTGGGAACCTTTAGTCGAAACCACCCAGATCAAAGGGGACAGTGAGTCTCACCCCTTTTTATCTCCCAATGATGAATTTGCCAGTTATGGTATCTCGGGTTGGGATAAAGGCAATTTGACACTAGCTCATTTAAAGGATAATGAGATGTTTCAATACGAATACTCTCGGGAAGCTTTGAAAAATGGTCTCTTGCTGGAAGAACAGTTAGGTGTAAATCCTTATGATTTCGGGATGATCGGTTCTACTGACTCACACACGGCTTTAGCTACTGCGGATCGGGATAATTACTCTGGAAAGTTTACCACGATGGTTAACAATGAGAAGCGATCCTTGCATGCAGAAGAAATTGGAGATGCTAACTCTCGAGGCGGAGAGAAGATCATGCGCTACACCTGGCAGTATCTGGCTTCCGGCTATGCGGCCGTCTGGGCAGAAAGTAATACCCGTGAGGCGATCTGGGATGCAATGAAAAGAAAGGAAGTATATGGTACCACCGGGCCTAGAATTCAATTGCGTTTCTTTGGCGGTTGGGATTTTGAAGATGCGGATGTTGAGGCAGCTGATTATGTTAGTATTGGCTACCAGAAAGGCGTGCCTATGGGCTCTGATATTTTGAAGAATGAGGGAGAGGGTGCACCTACTTTTATGATTGCTGCCACGAAGGATGCAGAAGGAGCTAACCTAGATCGCGTGCAAGTGATCAAGGGTTGGGTGAAGGACGGTAAAACTTACGAGCAAATATATAATGTAGCTTGGTCCGATGACCGCGAGGTCAAATCGGATGGAAACTTGCCTCCGGTGGGCAATACCGTTGATGTGGCCAATGCAACCTTTACCAATAGCATTGGTGCGGCGGAGTTGACAACGGTGTGGACGGATCCTGATTTTGATCCCGCTACGCGAGCTTTCTACTATATACGAGTCTTAGAAATTCCCACGCCTAGATGGACCACTTATGATGCGGCCAGATATGACCTAGACCTGCCCGATGA
>CAJXPD010000262.1 GCA_913057785.1 uncultured Lewinella sp.
AGGAATCGATTGAGCCCTAGGTTAGTCCCGATCCATAGCACTCCCTTTGAGTCCTCGTAAATCGTCCAAACTAGATCATTTGACAAGGATTTGGGGTTATCCGGATCATTTTCAAAGTGCTTAAAGTTATCCTCCGATGGATCAAAAACGCCCAGGCCTCCCTCAGTTCCAATCCAAAGTTTATCTTCCTGATCAAAAAAGAGGAACCTGACATTGTCATTCCCCAAAGCGTTAGGGTTACTGGGATCCTTGCGATAACGTGTGATATTTCCTGTTCGAGGATCTAACTTATTGAGGCCATCTCGCCAGGTCCCCGCCCAGATAAATCCGCTTTTGTCCTGGGTTAAAGCCCAAATGCGATTGGCACTGATGCTATTGGGATCCTCCGGCCGATGTAAGTAGGATTGAAACTGCTGAGTTTGAGCATCCATCCTGATTAAGCCTCGGTCATTGGAGGCAATCCAAATCGAATTGTCTGAACCAAGAATAAGTTTGATAATCCGGCGGCTGGATAAGCTGTTGCTTTGAAGTTCAGCAGGCACCACCGATCTTCTCCTAATTAAGCGCCCATCTTCTTGCTTCGTGAACTGTTCAAGCCCATGATTAAGGACACTAACCCAAAGGCTTCCTGCTGCATCTTCCAGAAAACTACGAACTTGACCATTGGCAATTGAATAGGGGTTGGCCTGTTCATGTTCCATTAAACTAAAGGCCGCTTGATCCTGCCGCCCAACGTACAAACCACTTCCAGCCGTACCTACCCAATAGTTCCCATGCTTATCCAGGTAATGTGTATGTATAAAATCTCGGAAGAGATCTCCATCCCGTTGCTTTACCCCCTTCAGTACTTCCTGCTTGCCGGTTTGAGTGTCAATTAAGGCTAAATTCTTCAGGGAAGGCACTGAAAGCACTCCATCTGAGTCCATTTGTAGAGATCTTGTAAAGGGCTTACTTGTGCTTGCCGAGCTACTTTTGATATCTAATACCTTAATCTGAGGAGCATCCGCTTGACTGTCGAGTGTGTACAGATTATCCTCTAGGACAGCAAAGATCCTCCCTTCAGCAGTCTTTAGCCCTGGCATTAGGCCATACTCGCCTCTATAGATTTTAACGAAGTCGGGGAAAGGGAAGAGCTGGGCTGTGTGAGTAGTTTTGTGGAGTTGAATAATCCCCCTAGAAGTAGTAATCCATAGGTCTTCTTTTGTTGAAGCTATAAGGTTGAAAAGACTAAAGTCTTCCTCATCATCGAACTTAGGGGGGGCAAAATGAAAGGGTCTAGCTTCAGAAGCCGTTTCTGTGATTCGAAATAGACCATTCTTGGTGCTTACTACCCATATATTTCCGTCCTCATCTTCAATGAAATTTTTGATGACATCGGTGATTTTTTGCCCCCCTTTAACCAGAGGAAATCGTTCTATTTTACCGGTGGATCTATTCAGCAGATTAATTCCTAGCTCCGTACCGATCCAAAGTCTTTGGCGACTATCCTCGAAAATTGTTCTGATCCAATTGTCATCAAGTGTTAGTGAATCTTCAGGACTGTAGCGAAAAGACAAGAACCGTTGCCCATCGAATCGATTGAGACCATTTTCTGTTCCGATCCAGATGAAACCGAGGTAGTCTTCACAAATGCTTAGAATGTAGTTGCTTGCTAAGCCATCTCTTTGCGTGAAGTTCTGAAAGTGGAGCTGCTTTTGCCCTGAAATAGACAAAGAAATACAGTTTGAAAAGATAAGGAGATACACCCATAGGCCGAGTTGCCCTCTTCCTGAAGGGGGCGGCCAAAAGCTATATCTGTTCTGAGCATCTCTTTTCATCCTAAAACCTGGTCCTGAATTTGTGGCATTCGTAATTTAGATGACAAGTGTACCTCATGTGCCATAACACATAAATGTCTATCATCAATGAGATAAAGGAGAGTGAGTGTGAGGGTTTTGGTATTATATATAACAGGGTAAGGCGATTGCTGCAAAAAGTAGGCAATTAGAGGACGCGAAGATATAAAGTTCCGATGGCATTACCACTTTGGACGGGCAAAAACAAACAGAAGAAATCCCTATCGGATGAGCTAAAAAAAGAGCTTTATAGTGAGCCCTTTCCTATCCCTCCATAAGACCAACTTCAGATCGCGAAGTACTGAATAAAAATGCAGCAATGCTACGAAGGTACTTTCGACCCTGTCAATTATAGCGATCAAACGCTGATTAAGAAATAAAGTTACGTCTTAAATAAAAGGGTTAGCCAAACTACCACTGGGAAGGGAGAAATGGAAGGGATCGAAAAGGGGAGGAGGAGTTGAGATGCAGTAAAGGAACTGAGATAGGGCCCGTCAAAGACCTACCTCAGGTCCCTTCACAAGACTTTAGGTTTTTGAAGATCGAGATAAGCCATAAAAACTCAAAATAATCGCCGTCGCAGAAAATATAGTCATCACCGTCCCCGGCATAAAGTTCGAATAACCTCCTAAGTCCATGAATAAGAAGTAGCCCACATCAGCCAAGCCACCGGTGATCGCCGCAAGATAAATGGCATTGCGATTTCCTCTCCAGATGTAGAAGGCGCAGATCAAGGTAACCAGCCCAATCCATAAAAGATTGAAGCCGTGTTGCCCTAAGATGGCCCCGGCTGCTGCTGGATAATCCATTTGCAAGCTGGCTGGGTCGACTTTGTCGGCAATTCCCGCCACCGCGGCTGAAATGTCTCCGGTGAGCGGCCCGCGCATCGTCATAACGCCAGCAAGCATATGCACGGCGCCCCAGATAAACCAAAGAATAGAGGATATTCTGAATAAAATGGAGTTGTTCATCTCTGCAAAAAGGTTAGTTAGTAAAGATTAGGATGCAAAGATGGGACTGCGAGGCAGGTCGCCGCATTAATCTAGATTAAGAATTTGCGTGAGACATGGGGAGGGTAGCCCGGCCCCTTTATTTCCCCCTGGCCTTTTCCCCTTTCACCTTACTCAAGGCTTCGGGGGTGATACCGAGGTAGGAGGCAATCATGCGCTGAGGCACGCGCTGGGTGATGTTGGGGTAGGTATCGATGAAATGCTCGTAGCGTTCGATGGCGGAGGCACTCATCAGTTGGATCACGCGTTTTTGCAAGACACCTAGGCGCTTAATGAGTTTGGGCCGATCATCATTATTGTGTTCGGTTCCTTTTTCGAAGACTTTTAGTGTGGAATCTTCCAATGCATCAATGAATAGCTCTCCGGGTACTTCCGGAGGACTACTATCCGCGATCAGCCAGCCCTCTGGCGCGAACATAAAGATGTATTCACGCCCCTTTTGATCAATGACATAGCTCCGCAGCAAGCCTAATTCTACATAGTAGGCTTTGGTTTGAACCTCTCCGGGTACTTGTATGACCTGCCCTTTTTTTACATGGATGGTTTTCAAATTGTTTGAGGCGTTCTAGTGATTGAAGGATGAGGCTTAGGTTTTGCTTTTTCCGCTAAGCAAAAATCCAGCAGCTTACTAATCTGTCAGCAAGCGCCGATGGTAATTCACCTGTCCCACATGGTAAGCCAAATGGGCACAAAGCCGAACCAATTCCTTATTGATGCTATACTCACCATGATGTTCGTCGCGAAGCTGCTTGGGATAGAGGGCGCCAAGATCAGGGAGATTCAAGAGGACAGTACGAATCATAGTCGTTGTTTTGTCTATTTCCGCCAAGAGTGTATCTCTGGGGACATCCTTGATGGCAAATTCCAAGGGCCGATCTCGTACGTAGCCCGTATTGCCTAATCCGTGGCCAATAAAATGATGGAGGTTACCAACCAGGTGGGTACAGAGGTTGCCAGCAGAATTGTTGATGCCAGCTGGACAAAGCCAGAGATCAAGCTCATTTTCATAGGCTTCAATTTCCCTCTTGAGATGGTCGAGGTATTGCGTGAAGTACTGTACAAACTCTTCTTGTGGCGTCATGTAAACTTTCTGTTGTTTAGTTTTTTAAATAAAACAAAAAGTTGTTTTTGTGTCGAGTGTCCTTTATCTTTGTAAGGTAAGATTTTACGAGAAAACACCAACCACCCATCATACTTCAGTCCTAAACTAATAACTCCATCTTATGCGTAGCAATGCACATGCGGATCTTCCTCTACATCATGGCCGAGTACCGCCTTGGTTAGCCAATCGCATGGCTACCCTGGGAAGAGCTATTGTCGAAGCGATCCTAGTGGAGTATGGGAAAGGGGAGTTTATGAAACGGATTAGTGATCCACTGTGGTTTCAGTCCTTTGGTGCGGTGATGGGGATGGATTGGCACTCTTCCGGGATTACGACTTCCGTGGTAGGCGCCTTGAAGCGAGCCATCAATCCGATTAGTAATGAGTTGGGCATCTATGTGTGCGGGGGGCGGGGGAGACATTCCCGCAAAACGCCTACAGAGTTGATGCAGATCGCTGATCGAACAGGCTTGGATGGGCAGGAATTGGTGCGTTGTAGTCGGCTTACCGCCAAAGTGGATAATACCGCCATTCAAGACGGCTTTCAAATCTATTTACACTCCTTTATTCTTACGAAGGAGGGGGATTGGGCTGTAGTCCAGCAAGGGATGAACGAGCATGGCTATGCCCGTCGTTATCATTGGCATGCTGCTGAATTTGCTTCCTTTATCAATGATCCGCATACTTCTATCTTGGGACAAAATCAAGGACTCATTCTCAATCTCACCCATCAAAAAGCGGGTGATACCCAAGAAGGAATTCTTGATATTGTAGGGCAACATCCTACCAAAATGGTGCAGGAAATTCGAAAGATTCGCATGCCCGCCCGCCATGATGTAAAGGCCCGTGATGTGGACTTACGGCGATTAGGCAGCATTATTGCCTTGGCCAACGAAAGGGAGATGCTGGATTTTGAAGATCTCTTGCTATTGGAAGGTTTAGGGCCCAGGACCCTACAGTCTCTAACCCTGGTGAGTGAAGTAATACACGGTACGCGTTCCCGCTTTGAAGACCCAGCCCGCTATTCCTTCGCACATGGGGGCAAGGATGGGAAGCCCTTCCCGGTACCCTTGAAGGTGTACGATGAAACCATTGCTACGCTTAGGAAGGCGGTGGACAAGGCGAAGATCGGCCACTCTGATCGACAACGTGCGATCAAGAGCTTGCATACGACGGCTAAGCGCATCGAGGAGAACTTCGTCCCCAATGATAATTTTGATCAATTGGTGGAAAAAGAATGGCAGGATTCCCGCAAATATGGCGGTCGAACGGTCATGGACGACCAGCGGGAAGGAAAAAGCTATTTTACCTATACTCCAACCCGAAAAAGGAAGGCGAAACCCAATACGGGGCAGCTAAGTCTTTTCTAGTTGTTAGGGGGAGGAGAAGGTAGATGACAGACAAAGGGATGGCAGCGGATAGATGCATGGGGTACATGGATCACCGCCCCGCATAGGCCCTGATTCTGATAGCTGACAACAAAGTGATCTGCCCTCTGACAGTGATGCCATCTCAATCACACTAGGGATTGATAGACTATCCAACTGCTCAAATAGGCCATAGCCGTCATAAAGACGAACTGGATAATCGGCCATTTCCAACTCTTGGTTTCCCGTTTTACCACAGCTAAGGTACTCATGCACATCATGGCAAAGACATAGAATATCAAGAGCGATAGGGAGGTCGGTAGCGAATAGACCAGGTCCCCTGTGACGGGATTTCTCTCTGCAGCCATTCTGTCTCTTACAGAACTTTCATCATCTTCACTTCCAATGCTGTAGATGGTGGCCATGGTACCAACAAACACTTCCCGAGCTGCAAAGGAGGTGATCAAAGCAATGCCCATTTTCCAATCAAATCCTAAGGGGGCAATGGCAGGTTCGATAAATTTACCCAGATGCCCTGCAAAGGAGGCTTCTAACTGCTTCGCTGCGAGTAGATCTGCAGCTTCATTCTCGGGTAGATTTTGCTCGGTCGCTTGTTCGATCGCGCTTTGTTCGGCCTGCTCTATGGCGGCCTTTGGACCGTAGGTGGCTAAGCCCCATAGCGCAATAGAAATAACAATGATAACCTTACCTGCTTCCAACAAAAATGTCTTAACCTTTTCCCAAACGTTCAGCCAAACATTTCGCATTACAGGAGGTCGGTAGGAGGGAAGCTCCAACATCAAATAACTGCTCTCATTGGTCTTCAATACCTTTTTGAAAACCCACGCAGAGGCAAAGGCGGCAAAAATTCCAAGCAAGTACAGTCCCATAAAAGCAAGTCCCTGTTGATTAAAGACGCCCCAAACAGTACCAACAGGAACTACAAACCCGATAAGAACGGTATATACGGGGATACGAGCGGAACAACTGATTAGTGGACTGACCATAATGGTAATGAGTCGCTCCTTCCAATTGGCAATATTACGGGTACTCATCACAGCAGGAATGGCGCAAGCACTACTGGAAATCAAGGCAACCATACTTCGTCCGTTAAGGCCAAAGAACTGCATCACACGGTCAAACATAAAAGCCGCCCGAGCCATATAACCCACTTCTTCTAGGATGGTGATTAGGAAGAATAGAATGGCAATTTGTGGAACGAAAATCACCACACCACCAAGGCCAGCCAATATCCCGTCAGTAATCAGATCCGTAACCCAGCCCGCCGGGAGCACTTGTTGGACGCCCTCTACCAATTGCCCAAATAGGCTATCAATTAGATCCATTGGATAAGAGGCCCAAGCAAAGATGGCTTGGAATACCAATAACATGATGGCTAAAAAAATGAGGGGGCCAAGGACTCGATGTGTTAAAATATTATCTAGCCATAGGCTTCGAGTATCTCCATCAGTTTGGCTGCTCACTAGAGCGGAATCGGTGATGGGCGTGAACTTATTAAAACGCTCCATTGTCTCATTGACTTGGAGCTTCAGGCTTTCAAAATTTGTTTCCTCTACCACGCTTTCAATCCTGGCTTTTTGTTCTACAGATAAGAAAGGAAGCCATTGATAGTGATGTGCATATAGGAGCGCGCTGTAGTCATTCAGCCTTGGAAATTGCCGCTTTATATTTTCACTAATGGTTTTTTCCGCAG
Organism: uncultured Lewinella sp.; assembly: GCA_913057785.1. GTDB lineage: Bacteria > Bacteroidota > Bacteroidia > Chitinophagales > Saprospiraceae > DT-111. Next base: position 7,028 of record CAJXPD010000262.1, read on the forward strand.
CAGAGAGTTGGCGAAAGCGTTGCGTATTCTCAGCTTGCTTTTGGATTAGGTCACTAATGCCATTTTTGAAGGCTTCGATTCCTTCCCCAGTCCTCGCGCTAAGCAAAAACACTGGAGCCTGCAAGGATTGTTGCAATTTCTTAACATCTACCGCCAAGCCGTCTTTTTCCGCCTGGTCTGCCATATTTAAGGCCAGCACGATGGGAAGGCCTAAATCGTACAACTGCGTGAAAAGCAACAAGTGTTTCTCTAGATGGTTGACATCGGCTACGTACAGGATCGCATCGGGATAGTCCTGTGCTCCCTGGTCAATCAGCGTTTGCACGGCTATCCGCTCATCCTGAGAATTGGGATAAAAACTATAGGTGCCAGGGAAGTCAATTAGGCGAACCGTCTCACCACTGGACAAACTCAATTGACCAATTTTCTTATCAACTGTAACGCCCGGGAAATTTCCTACCTTTTGGCGCAGGCCAGTCAAGGCATTAAAAAGGGTTGATTTTCCGCAATTTGGGTTGCCAAAAAGGCCAACCGTGAATATTTTTGAACTAGTTATGGTCTCTTTTTCCATCAGATATAGATGAAGGGATCGGAAGCTTGCTCCCGGATTAATGCTTCTAAAGTAGTGTTAGAAGGGTAGGTGAAAAATGTAGAATTTATTCGAGAGGAAATGGATGACTTTACGCTTGTAGTACAATGCAGTTGACCTCCTCAGCGCGCATGGCTATGATTTTGTTATCTACTTGGACATACCATGATCCACCCATCGGTGCCTTTCTGATTAACTTGACGCTGCTCCCGGGCAATACGCCCATCGACATCAATTTGCTAGCCATTTGACTATTGGTAAAGTGAGAAATCCTTCCTGGATTGTCTATACTTAAACCACTGCTCTCTTGTTGATCTATTACTGCAACCACTATCTGTTATATTTATGGCCATTCAACCCCCAAAACTGATCGGGCAAAAAAGATTTAATTCAAGATTACCACTGAAAAATGGGTACCACAAAAAATGACCAAATGCCTTTAATAAATGAATGTCTTCTCTTCACAAACTAGAGTCAACACTCTTCCCTAAGTAACTGAATAATCTAAACACGGTTGTGCAGGCACTGATAAAATGCCCGCTTTTAGTATAAAATTACTAGAATTAGGTACTGGGAGTATACCTAATGTTAGGTATTACAAGGGGCCTAGTCTAGGCAAAGATACTAGAGCGGCTTTATTTAGACTAATTTTAATTAATGTTTTCTAAAGGGCCTCATCTGCAGCAAATTGAGGGTTGAGATTCGTTCCAGGCGTGATCAACATCAATAGAATGCTCAGGAAGGATTCTCCTGCCAGCATACGGGATTTTATCAACCTTCAAAAATACAATGCCTCCCCGCTTTGACTTGAGCGGAGAGGCATTTCTCATACTTTTATCCTTTTGAAGTTGCTTTGTTTAGAATTGGATACCCAATTCGCGTAAGGTTTCTAAGTCTAGATTCCCAATCGGTAGACCATTGTCTCGCTGGAATTTAGTCAGGGCAGACTTAGTTTGTGCGCCAAGGATATTATCCAGTGGCCCCGGTTGGTAACCTCTAGCTTTCAGTGCTTCTTGTACCTGTCGGATGGTATAGCTGGTCACTTCATTCGGACACAGCACTTCTCTCCACTCGGTAAAGCCACCTTTACGGACCAAGTTTTTCTTGGTTACCGTTTCATATTCTGCTGGAATATCGATCTTATTTACTTTAGCTGCTTCCTGCACGACTTGCTTGGTATAGGCTTCGTATTCAGCTGGGATCTCCTCCTCCTCAGAATTGGCTTCTGATTCGATAGCTTGTTTGCTAACAGAAACAAATTTGGCAGGAATGACCTCTTCTTTCGTACTTGCTGGCGTTTTGATCTTCCTAACTTTCACCGTGGTATATTCTGCAGGAATGACCTCTTCCACGACTCTTGCCGGTTCTTTGATCACTCTTTTCGAACGGTTTTCGTACTCCGCTGGAATCTCAATCGTGCGCGTGCAATCCTCCCCATTGTCGGTCCAACCTTCGTCACACCCCACTCTAACCTGCTTGGTTACGTTGCGGAATTGGGCTGGCACCTCTACCAAACACCATACCAGGCAGTCGTTAGGATCGGCCGAAAGACAGTTGCGGTCTGCTTTTCGCTTAACCCATTTGGTGGAAGCTGGCGAAACCTCAAGTCTTTCATTTCTGGTTTCGTATTTGGCGGGCTGACGCTCGATTCTGGTTGAAGGTTCCTTAACCATGATTCGCTCCGTCGTATTCTCATACTGAGCAGGAACAACCTTCAGCCGCTTAGTAGCGGGCTTTACTTCTACCTGTTCGGAGACGGTCTCATACACGGCGGCCACAGGGACAAAACGGACAGTAGCTTCTTTGATCATGACGCGTTCCTCTACCGTTTCGTAAACGGCGGGGACATAAATCAAGCGCTTGCCTTCCGGCTTGATTTCCATCTGCTCTTTAAGTGGCTGGAATTTTGTTTGAGATACAGAAAACTTTTTAGCACCTTCTTTCTTTACAATGCGTTCCTCAACGGCTGAAAAAATAGTAGGTACAATTTCGGTTTTGATGGATGCTTCTTTGACGACCACACGTTCGGTTACTTCCTCATAGTCGTCGGCAATTAAGCACTTAGCATAGCATTTCCCCGGCTCGCTATTTGGCGGAAAGTCGCCGGGTTCTTGGGAGAATGCTCCAATCGTTAGAGCTACGAATAGGAGCAATAAACTCGATTTTCTCATAATGGTGAGTTGATAGTGTTTTAATATAATTGAGTCCAGTATATTCTATGGTGGAAAATTAAGGGCGCAAAGAAGTTATGATTCTCTAACCGGGAAAGGTCAAAAAGTCGATGTTGCGTCCTGTGGGAGGAAATTGTACACCAAATTCTTATTCCTAGGGGATAAAGGGGGGGAAGGCGTATGGCATTTTGGTGATTAGCAGAGGGGAGCTAATTTTGGTCTATTGTACGGAGCTAAAAAAAAAATGATGCTAGAATCGGCAATTAAATTGCAATTTTTGCAATACATTACCCAATTTGAGGTATGTTTTCAGACTTGGAGGGTGGATTTATTGGGTCATTTGAAGCGCTAAAGCCAAGGAAAGTGGAAATCTCTTCATATAGGAAGGCCCCCCTGCCATAGCAATACAGGGAGGCCATTCAAATAGGATTTATCCTACAGTTGTAGGTGTTTAGAACTGGATGCCAAGCTTACGCAAGGTTTCCAGATCGAGATTGCCGATGGGAAGACCATTGTCTTTTTGAAATTTGGTCAAGGCTGCTTTGGTTTGAGCACCCAGGATGTTGTCCAATGGACCGGGTTGATAGCCACGATCTTTCAATGCCTCTTGTACTTGGCGAATGGTATAGCTCGTCACTTCATTTGGACAAAGTACCTCTCTCCATTCCGTGAATCCACCTTTCTTCACTAAAGTCTTCTTGGTAATGGTTTCATATTCCGCTGGAATCTCAGTGACCTCCACTGCAGCTTGGTTTTCTACTACTTGCTTGGTGTAGGAGGCAAATTCAGCTGGAATTTCTTCCATAGAAGAATTAGCTTCGGAAGTAACCACTTGCTTGCTTACTTCAACAAATTTGGCGGGAATCACTTCTTCACGGGTGGTGGCAGGCGTTTTAATCTTTCTCACTTTCACTACTTCGTATTCTGCTGGGATTACTTCTTCGCGTGTAGTAGCGGCTGTCTTTAACACCTTACGCTCTACTTCTTTGTATTCTGCCGGAATTACCGTTTCTACGACACGAGCTGGCTCGCTAATCACGCGCTTTCTTCTCGTCTCATACTCAGCAGGGACTTCAACCGTTCTCGTACAATCTTCTCCATTATCTACCCATCCGTCTGTACACCCTACTCGCACTTGTTTGGTCACGTTGCGGTATTGTGCAGGCACTTCTACCAAGCACCAAACCAGGCAATCATTAGGATCGGCCGAAAGACAATTGCGATCCGCTTTGCGCTTCACCCATTTAGTAGAGGCAGGGGCGACTTCGATTCTCTCGCTGCGCGTCTCATACCTTGCTGGCTGACGTTCGATTCGAGAGGAAGCTTCTCTGATCAGAATTCGCTCGCTTGTATTCTCATATTTAGCAGGTACTACCTCTAGTTTTTTGGTTGCTGCCTTCACTTCCACTCGATCCACCACGGTTTCGTATACGGCTGCAACCGGCACATACTGTACCGTAGCTTCCTTTACCAGTACTCTTTCTTCTACTGTTTCATATACAGCAGGAACGTAAACCATGCGCTTAGTGGCAGGTTGTACCTCTAAGGTTTCCTTTACCGTGTTGAATCTTGTTTGCGCCACCGAGTATTTTTGAGCCCCTTCTTTGGTAACTACTTGTTGCTGTACAGCTGCGAATTTGGCCGGGACTACAGTGGTCTTTTTAGATGCAGCTTTAACCATGACACGTTCAGTGGTTTCGCTGTATTCATCAGCGATTAAACATTTCGCATAACATTTACCTGGTTCGCTATTTGGCGGAAAATCACCAGGGTCTTGGGAGGATGCAACTATTGTCAAAGAGACGAATAGAAGCAATAGACTAAACATTCTCATAATGCAGAGTTTATTGTGATTAGGTTTAAAATGCTAAGTAGTAAATCTGGATCTGTAGGCGACATAGGATTGGCCTGCTGACCAAGGCTCAAGGCGCTAGATCAGGTCCTAAAGGTTCGTTCCAAATACACGATAGGAACCAAACGAGGTAGGAATATCAACGCACAGGTTGATCCACTCTTTCAAAAAGCAAGAGACGGTAAAACCTACCCATCCTATTTTTAATGTTGATTTCTGCGAAGACGTGTAAACAGCGGGAAGTAGAATATAGTCGACAGACTGAGGAAGTGTTTTGTACTATGCGGTAATTTCTGACTCAAAAATAAAGATAAGTGTCGGTAACAAAAACTATTGTGCGTAATAGTATGACAGACGCAGGCAGTGAGGTGATCAACTGTACGTATCTGTACGTATTCATCAAGAATTAATAAGACGGGGCTAAGATCAAGTTACCTTTTTAGGATAACAAAGGAAGTTTTTGGCCACAATCCTATTCTGAATTTCGTAGTCTGAGATTTTGGAAAGGGGCTGAACCTCTTCGTTTTTCAGCAGAATCTTGATCTCTTCTTTTGCGGTGCTGTAGGTTCGGTTGGTTTCTTTTCCCTTGATTAAGAAATACTTATCTGCGTCTTCTATATAGGCGAACTTCTCTTGGAGTTCTTTCTGGAGCGCGGCCAGTTGGAGCGCAGTAGGGGCCTCCTTTTGGAAGACCAACTTAAAGAGTCTTCGGTTAATCAAAGAAGTGGCCAAATAGCTCAATATCTCATCTTCGCTATGCTGCCAAGCTTTGAGTGCAGCTACCACATCAAAGTCATCTAGACTGGCAAAGTGCTGCAGCAGTGTATGTCTCTCTTTTAGCAGGTCTTCACCTTCCAAGTCAAAATGCAAGAAGTAATGCAAGCTTTTACTGGCTTCTACTGCTTCACCTGCTCTGGCGAGGGTTTTGGCCCTTTGCAAGGTGCGTACTAGCATTTGCTCTGCGGAGAGGACTGTCTTGTGCAAATAAACCTGCCAATACATGAGCCTTCGAGCGATGAGGAATTTCTCAATAGAATAAATGCCTTTTTCCTCTACGACCAATTCATCGTCTTTTACCGACAACATCTTGATGATTCGATCATAACCAATTACTCCCTCATACACGCCGGTGAAGAAACTATCTCTGGTGAGATAATCCATTCGATCCATATCTAATTGCCCGGAGACCAACTGGTGCAAGAAGTGTTTGTGATATTGGTTTTGGAAAATGGAAATGGCCATGCTTAGCGCACCTTCAAACTCTTCGTTGAGTTGTTCCATAAACCAGGTGGATAACTCTTCGTGGGTCACATTGATCAGGGTATGTTCTAGGGTATGGGAAAATGGCCCATGGCCCACATCATGCAGCAGAATAGCAATTTGAACGGCTTCGGCCTCTTCATCGCTGATGTCTACTCCTTTCTCCTGAAGTGTTCGAATGGCCTGACGCATTAAGTGCAATGCTCCAAGCGCGTGGTGAAAACGAGTATGTAACGCACCCGGGTACACATAATGGGTGAGACTCAGTTGCTTGATCCGCCGGAGGCGTTGGAAAATGGGGTGTTCTATTAATTGGAACAAGATCCCATAGGGGACAGAAATGAACCCATAAACTGGATCGTTGAATATTTTTTTCTTACTCATTTGAGTAATAGTTATATTGCGGTAAATTGAGTGGTATCAGTCCGTTCGGCATAGAAAAGCTGCACCATTATTTCACTCCTGACTTTGGTAGTACTACTTTTTGCCAAATGCGAGCAAAGTAACAGCTTTTAGCGGCATAGCGTGCTCCTACCGAGTTAATTTTCTGTAAAGCTACCATCACAAGTATAAACGGTTAAAAATACTTTCGGTTGCTGCACAATATATTTGTGGATAAATACCTTTAGTTTTTGTTCTATAGCGGCCAATCCCCGTGGATGCAGGATAGCTTCTAATTGCACACATAAACTTCCAGTTTTAATTATCTAGAAACAACGACATACATGGACAAAATCAATATCCTCTGGGCAGATGATGAAATAGACCTCTTAAAACCACAGTTACTTTTTTTGGAAAAGAAAGGGTATGAAGTGATTACGGTGACCAATGGATATGATGCCATTGAAGAAATAGAGGAGAATAATTCGATTGATGTAGTGTTTCTGGATGAAAGTATGCCTGGAATCACAGGCTTGGAGACCTTGTCCAAGATCAAAGATATATTGCCGAACATCCCGGTGGTGATGATCACCAAGAACGAGGAAGAAAATGTGATGGAGGAAGCACTGGGGGCTCAGATCAGTGATTATTTGATCAAGCCGGTAAATCCCAATCAAATCCTCCTGACTCTAAGACGAATCATTGATAGTAAACGGCTGGTCCGGGAGAAGACGGCTTCCGACTATCAGCAAGAGTTCCGTACTATCCTAATGGATATCAACAGCGGCTTAGATTATGAAGAGTGGGTAGATATCTATAAGCGTATTATAGGTTGGGAGTTGAAGATCGATGAATCGGATACGAGTGAAATGGCTGATATCCTAGCTATGCAGAAAAGCGAGGCTAACGCGGCCTTTTCTAAATACCTGGTGAAGAATTATGTCTCCTGGATGCAGCATGGTGACGGTCCCGTTTTTTCCAATAATCTGTTGCGTTCAAAAGTTTTCCCTCAATTAAAACCTGATGTCCCAACGGTAATGGTCCTCCTCGATAATATGCGCTACGATCAATGGCGTATGATTGAGCCTATCATTAGTGAATTCTTTAGAGTGGAGGAGGAAGACTTCTTCTATAGTATCCTGCCTACTTCGACCCAATATAGCCGCAATGCTATTTTTGCCGGGATGATGCCAGCGGAAATCGAAAAATACCATAAACAATGGTGGTTGAATGACAATCAGGAGGGCGGAAAAAATATGCACGAAAAGGATCTATTGGGCGAACAGATCCGCAGGACCTTTAGGAAGGAGATCAAGTTTGACTACACGAAGATTACCAACGTTAATAATGCCAAGCAAATGCAGGATAACATCCTGAATTACTTGAACAATGACTTCTCGGTGATTGTGTACAACTTCATTGATATGCTTTCTCACGCCAGAACAGAGATGGAGGTGTTGAAGGAATTAGCAGGAGATGAAAAAGCCTATCGTTCTTTGACTAGATCTTGGTTTGAAAACTCGCCTTTGTATGCGGCCTTGAAACGTATTTCAGAAAGAGACGTCCAACTCTTCATGACCACAGATCACGGAACCATTCGAGTGAATACTCCTTCCAGAGTGGTCGGTGATCGCGAGACGACCACTAACTTGCGATATAAAGTGGGGCGTAACCTACAATATGATCGTAGTGATGTACTAGAGGTGAGAGATCCGCACAAAGCAGGCCTTCCAAGGCCTAATGTGAGCTCCACTTTCATCTTTGCTAAAGAGGATATCTTCTTTTTATATCCTAACAATTACAACTATTACCACAATTATTACCGCAATACCTTCCAGCATGGTGGTATATCATTGGAAGAGGTAATTTGTCCGGTTATTCGATTAAGTAGTAAGTAGGGGGGGCAATCTCTCCCACCCGAAAGCTGATCAACTGGGTATAGAATCGTTTGTGAATATTGCCTGGGAAGCCTAAATTAGTGGCTCAACGCTCAGTCAAATCAATTTTTATGTTCGTGACGAAATCTATATCCAGTATATCTTCTCCTATAATTAAGGTTCTTTTCCTAGGGTTGCTAGTATCCGTGCACTGGCAGTGCAATCGCATGGTGCCCATCGATGACATTGAACAAGCTCCTGAAGTAAGCGAAGCAGATCAAGCCTATGCCAATGTATATAAGTCTTTGGATGGTCATTGGAAAGGGCAGTTCTTCGTATTCGAGGCAAAGGAGCTGACAGAACGAGATGATGCGATTTTGTATAACCTGAAGCGGGAGCTTATTCAACAGGATCGACTCAATATCGTCAATACCTTGGTGGTAGATCAGTTCTATGAGTCAGAAAGCCCATTTTTTCAAAAGGTGAAGATCATGGACTTTTATGAGGATAAAGGGGAGACCGAGGTCAGCCTAGGAGTGAATAAGGTACAAGATGGCAAGATGTGGTGCGTAGTGCGCAAGCCCAACGAAACCGTAATTCATGAAGGTTCAAAAGAAGGGGAGAGTACCATTATCTGGAAAAGAAATGAGCAAAACCCTCAGCGTGTGGAGTATTTCAAGGAAACTGTATTGCCGAACACTTATGAAATTGTAGGTTGGGGATATTATGAAGGAGATGACCAGAGCAAAATGCCCAAGACCTGGTTTTACGCCCAGTACCACCGGGCTCCTGATGATCAGTAAGGGAGCAACCTGCTCCCTCATGCTTAAATCTTATTTCTTATCCTTTTTCTTCTTGAAATCGCCTCTTTTCCAGGCGTCAAAGAAGTTTTTCCAAGCGACAGCATTGAAGATATTCATTGGAGGGCGTTGCCCTATGTAGTAGTATTCACGAGATTGTTGTCGAAGATAATAGTCAGCATTTTCATTACCATCTACGGTTACAGAGTTTCTGGCTTTTCGCAGTACCTCGTTTGCCAAATTCTCCGTGGCTCTTTCCTGTAACTCAGGCGTGACATCCATCGCCAAGAACTCTAATTTGAAGTGCTCGCGACTAGGCCAAGGGAATACGACAGTTTCTGGAAGATTAATGGCATCCTGTGTCATGAGTTGGACGAGAGAATAGCGATCATCGTCTAGATCCTCAGGAATAGTAAATTCGACGGTTTTGTAACCTACAGCTGAAAAAACGATGATATCTCCCTTTTGCACAACAATGGAGAAGAAACCCTCAAAGTCAGAATAGGTACCTCGCTTTTTACCCTTGACCAAGATATTGGTATAAGGAACGGGGAACAATTGCTCCGTAGAACCATCCAAGACCATACCGGAGAACTGAACCAAATTATTTTCCTCTGTATCTTGAGCCACAGCCCAAGAAGTACCAATTAGCAAGAAAAAAAGACACAAACACGTCCGAACTGTCATATCAACCAGAGTTAATTTTCAAAAACTAGCTATCATAGCTCTCGATGCATCCTTATCCTACTTTTCACAATGCTAGACACAGCGAGAACTTTGAACAAAGTGCTATTCCTATGACCACAAAAAGCGGACAAAGGTTGGATAGAATCAGCTAAAATTACGGATTTTAGTTTTTTTATAAGGTTTGCAGGCGGGAATTTGCGGAAATAGGTCGGGAGATTAACTTCGCCTTAACGAAAATAGCCTGAAATCAATGTTTCAGGCTATTTTCTAAACCTGTTGGATTTCACAGGTTCTCAATATCAAAGTATGATCCTAATAGTCCAATGCTTTATGGAAGGGTTTACCCGAGCGCGATTTTTAAAACCTGGCTCATCTGTTCCACATAATGGAAGTTCATACCTTCAATATAATTGCTCTGTATTTCAAGTACATGCTTCTCATTTTCTTTGCATAGGATAATATCCTTCATTCCTGCACGCTTGGCAGCTAGAATCTTTTCCTTGATTCCACCGACTGGCAACACTTTGCCGCGCAAGGTGATCTCTCCCGTCATAGCTAAAAACGGCTTAATCGCTTTGCCATTAAAAGCTGAAGTCAATGCCGTCAGCATGGTAATACCAGCGGAC
>CAJXPD010000263.1 GCA_913057785.1 uncultured Lewinella sp.
CCGTCGGGGTCTCGCAAGTATATGGAGTGAAAGAAGTGATGATCTTGCCAGTCGTAAGGAGTGCCGTTGGCTTCAAATTGCTGCCGAGCTTTTTCAAAGTTTACCTGATCTACCTGGAAAGCAAAATGGTCAATCTTGACGCCTTTATAGCTGGGATCAAGTGGTGTAGCCTCGGGCCTGGCGGGAAAAAGGGCAATCCCTGTTTTTCCTGCCAATAAAAAGATCGGGAAAGGCCCCCACTCCTCTTTTTGATAGGGCTTTAAGCCCAAGGTCTCCATGTACCATTGCCTGGATTGCTCCATATCGTTGACTCGAATGGCCACGTGATCGAGAAATTGAATGTCAAAGTTTGCCATACTGTGATTCAGGATTTAAGGCAAAGTTAAAACTCGATGGAGTCAAATTGCTTCAATTGGTCCAGAAAATAGGCAGGGGCATGACTAGTTTGTAATTGCTCATAGGCCTGCTTAGGCATCTGCTTTTGCAGATAAGCTTGGCAGGCTTCCCAGTCATTGCTTCGGGTGCCGATGACTGGGTCTGTCAATATTTGGAAGCCAAAGTCAGCATACAACTTAATAGCACGATAACTTCCTGCCTGGGTATGCAAATAAATGGGATAAGCGGAAGCTGGCAAGTCCTGTAATAGCATAGATAACAGGGCTCGACCAATCCCTTTCCCTTCCTGTTCCTTCGAAACCTTTAACCAATGGATCGTATTGAACAATCCGTAGGCCTTCCACAGCAAGCAGGTGCCTACTGGTCGATCTAACTCATCACAGACAAAAAGAGTGTCCCGGAAGAACAACTCTTCCTTACCACCGTAGGTTTTGTTGAAAAAATCGGTCATGAAGCCTTCGTATTCAATTGCGTCCTCCGGTTCATCAAATGGGAAGGCCTTCCAAATCGTTAGCTCATCTGGCCGACAGCTCCTTACATGATATCCGTCAGGCAATGGCGATAGCGCTCCCCTATCTAGCGCCGGACACATCATGAATAGGTCTAAATCGGGGTTCTCTTTTTCCATCTTGGTCTACTTTTCAAGGAAATTTTTACAAGCCTTTGCAGAATAGGTTCTCCGCAAGATGCTAATCACTTCTTCATAAAAGTCATCTGGGAGGTCTAACGCTAAGACTTTGATGGGAGTTCCCTTCCCCTGTTCCGATATCCAGTTGACGACGCTTTTACCTACTTTTTCGAGTAATTTCACGGGCAATTCATACTTCTCCTTTAGTTCTATTTCTTGCATAAGGAGCTGCGAGACTTCAGTAAGTCTCTTGCTATAACTGGATACATCCGGTGGGACCAGTTGAGAAAAGTCCAAGTACTCTGCCACCGTAATTTGTTTTGTTAAAGGAGTAGTAATCTCCAACGCATACAGTTGAAAAGGGAGCCAAGCATCGCTATTGAAGGCATTGTGGAGTACGATGCCTAGGCAATGCCCATCCATAATCTGAGCCGGTGTGTATTGGTTAGTGAGGTATTTCAGAAACTCCTCTTGGAAAATATCGGCCAAAGCCTTCAAACTATACTTTGCCTTCTTGAAGACCTTGACTTCTTGTCCGTTTGGGAAGAAGTTTGAAGGCTGATCTATTCTGGTGATTAGATCGATGGCCCCTAATGCATCGTACGTGATGGTGTACATGGGATGTTGTGTATCCTGCTTGAAGGCGTCGTAATTATTTAAGCTTTGGATCTTGATGAGTCGACCATTATCGAAGAAGTACTGCTCAGCGGAATTTACTACTCCGGGCGAGTAGGAGACGTAGATATCTGGCTGACCTTCCCTTTGCGTTTGATAGGCCAGTCCATCGAGCTCTCCTTGCTTGAATTGATACACCCAGGTAGCATCAGAATGGTAATCGATGAACTTTTGGTAAGCTCCGCTGGATGAATGTGCGCTTCGTTCTTCAAATACAATGCGATCCATCGAATCATACCCAATTCTGTAGTAGGTTTCGTCTTGTGGCTCATGGTATACTTTCCCTTTGGGAAGCCTTGCCCTTTCCACAGAGAAAAGCGCTAAATGAAATTGCGGTTCAGTAGCCCAGCGGTAATACTGAACTCTAGGCTGGGTAGATTCTTGGAAAGATTCGTACTGAGTCTGATGACTTTCAAATTGGGATTTAAGGTCGGAAAGGAGTGATTCCAATGTAGGCATATCAGGAGAAAGCGTATTGAGGTTATCAAAATATTTCCTCAAAATACGTCATTCTTTAAGCCTAAGAAAACAACCCGCCATTGAAGAAGAGAATACCCACGACTAAAACCCTTCAACACCCATCACCGTGGTATACTTAAAGCTCAATTTCTTGTCTGGATAGACTTTTTTGAAAGCGGACTGTACCATCAAGGTAGCTTCGTGGAAACCACAGAGGATCAATTTCAACTTACCCTCATAATTGTTGATGTCTCCAATTGCATAAATGCCGGGTACATTGGTTTGGTAATCCAAGGTATCCACATCAATGGCATTCTTGGTGATGTTTAGATTCCAATTTGCGATGGGACCTAACTTGGGCGTAAGTCCAAACAACGGAATGAAATAATCCACCTCTTGTTGTATGTCACCGGCAGTTTTATGACGGATGGTCACTTCTTCTAGGCGATCCGTCCCTTGCAAACCAACTACCTGGGCTTCAGTAATCAATTTGATTTTTTTTGCTTCATGTAACTCCATCACTTTCTCCACACTATCAAGAGCCCCTCGGAAGGAAGTCCGACGATGCACCAAAGTCACTTCTTTGGCTACTTCCGCCATGTAGATAGCCCAATCTAAGGCTGAGTCTCCGCCCCCAGCGATGACGAGCCGTTTATCCTTGAACTCCTCTGGGTTCTTTATCATGTAGACTACACCCTTCTTTTCATAATCACCAATGTTACTGATGGGAGGCTTACGCGGTTCGAAGCACCCTAGCCCTCCGGCAATGGCAATCACAGGAGCGGAAATCTGGGTTCCTTCATTGGTGGTCAGCAAAAAGGAGCCATCCTCTTGCTTGGTCAGTTCTTCGGCTCTTTCCCCAAGTGTAAAAGTGGGTTTAAAGGGCTCAATCTGTTTCATGAGGTTGTCGACCAAGTCTCCGGCTAGGATCTCGGGAAAGCCTGGGATATCGTAGATGGGTTTCTTTGGGTAGATTTCAGAAAGTTGGCCGCCAACTTGCGGTAACACATCTACTAGGTGACAACGTAACTTAAGCAAGCCAGCTTCAAAAACGGTGAAAAGGCCGACTGGACCAGCTCCTATGATGAGGATGTCTGTTTGTATCATTTGTGCAGAATCTAAAGGCTTGTATGATGGACTTCAAGCCGCAAACTTAGCTAAGAGTATGTTTAAAATTCAATAATCGGCCTGCAAATATCCCTTTCGCTTATCTCTCTCCGTCGGCAGGAACGAATCATTATCATTTCACAGACCGAAATTTAAACACCCCCTAATAAGGTTTGAAATCATCCCCAATCTTTTGGAATAAGTGCTGATAGAAAGCCATCCCCGCTTTACTGGTGCGCTGCCGACCTAGGCGAAGTGCGTTGGAACTTAGTTTCCGGAATAGCTTGTAAGATATTCGAAGCGGGGTAAGTGGATGAAGTAGCGGTGGGCTTGTGGACCGCGAGTTCTTGTTTTTACGAGATAAATTGTCAGAAGTGCTTGGTTGCATAGAACGGTTGTTTTGACTACGGAAGGCCTAGAGCGTTACAGATGGAGTCGTTCTTTCCTTGCCAATAAGATTGCTTCACTCTCCTCATGCTCCGGATCGGGAACACAGCAATCTACTGGGCAGACAGCTGCGCATTGTGGCTCTTCATGGAACCCTTGGCATTCTGTGCACTTATCGGGAACGATATAATACAACTCATCGGAGATGGCTTCCATGGCCGCATCTGCATCTACACTTGATCCATCTAGCAACTCATAGCTACCAGACACTGCGGTGCCATCTGCTATTGACCATTTGACATCTCCTTCGTAAATGGCATTGTTGGGGCACTCGGGTTCGCAAGCCCCACAATTGATACATTCATCTGTAATGATAATAGCCATGAAATCGTTGTTTTTTGCATAAAAATGCTCACCTGCTTTCTGACAAACAGCTGAAAGCAAAATACGTTTACTAAAAAGTCAATTTACTCGGATTAAGCGAGCTCAGGCTCTTCTTCCAATACCTTCTCCAGCTTTACGCGAACATTTTTGTGATACGGCGTTTTTGCCAGGGGATCGCAATATTTGGCGGCGGTTAGGATATTGGGCATCGCACCGACCTGCTTGTAAGTTCGATTCTTACCATAGTTCAGGCCATGACCATGTGGCATGGAGATCACTCCTTCTTGAACTTCATCTGTTATGGTCACTAATATCTTGATCGAACCGGTAGGACTAGTCAACTCGACAGGGTCACCTTCTTCAAGCTGGTGCCGAGCAGCATCAGTAGGATTGACTTTCAGGAAGCCCTCCTTGTCTGTCTTAGCCCATTCTAAATTTCGAATTACTGCATTGGCATTGTAAGTACGTCTTTCGCCGGCAATTAGATTGAAGGGATATTCTCTTTCGAGTGCAGCTTGGTTTTCTAATACTTCTGGTAACTTCAATAGCCAGTCGTCCAGCAATTCCGGAATGTGTAAGTTTACTTTTTTGTCTGGTGTCTTCATCAAATCCCAGACTTTGCTATAGTCATGCTTACTGACTTTGATGCCAGAAGGGCTGTTGAGGATCTTATCAAATATGATGTTGCCCAGCTCAGCGCCTTTACCTTCGATACCCGCATTTCGGATGGCTTCCGGATATTTACTGGCGTACATTTGGGCTGCAAACCACACAAAGGCTGCAGAATCGGCTCCGTCGGGAAGTGTTTTGCCTAAGGTCTCTCTCAAGACCACTGCTGAGAACTGCCGCAATTCTGGATGCTGCATGGAGGCCTGCATAAAGGCTCTCTGGAAGATCCCCTGGCCTGGGTTTTCTTTGTCTTTCTGAGCCGCTTCTCGCAGCGCCGTAAAATCTACCTCCAAAGCTCCCATGGCTTTGATTAAACGGGTGTAGATTTCTGGCTCACTCAGGGTTCCTTCTAGTGGTGGAAAGATCGGTTTGCGTAAATGGTAGAAGTTTTCCGTAAAGAATGCCGATTCGTATTTCTCAAACTGGTTGGAGGCTGGTAAAACGTAATGCGCTTCACGAGCAGTCTCAGTCATGGCCACATCTACTACGACCATTAAGTCCAGCTTTTTATAAGCTTTGATCTGTGCTTGCGTATCCGCCCAATTGAGGACGGGATTACAGCTGTCTACCACCAAGGCTCTGAGCCTTTCGGGATGATCTGTGTCTATTTCTAAGGAAAGTACATTGGGTGGATATACTTTGGCGATTTCTCTGGCCTTGGTTACTTTGGTCGTCATGCCTCCTTCACCTAGATCTCTCGAGTGGCCAATCAAGGGAATGAACCAGGTAACCAGATGGTTAGTCCCCTTTTTATTGAAGTTACCAGTAATTAGGAATAATAATCGCTTCAAGTAGGCATTCAAGGTACTATTGAGGCTCATCTCTATGCCGAGATCAGATCGTATAGCTACCGTTTTAGCCGCTGCCATCTTTCTGGTAACCTCTACTACTAAGTCGTAGGGGACGCCGGCTATCTCCGCATATTCCTTGATTGGGATTTCCATGAAGTAGGGCTTAACGGCATTAAATCCGTTGGTATGTGCCTGGATGAAAGCTTGATCTTCCAAGCCCTCCTGCACGATAATCCCCAACATGGCCGACATCAGCCAGGCATCACGCCCCGGTTTAACCTGAAGCCAATAGTCTGCTTTTTTAGCGGTTTCTGTTTCGCGTGGATCGATGACCACTAGGGTGCGATTTTTATCTCGACCAATTTCTCCTATGACCCTTCTCGCCCTGGCCATGCCATGAGCCTGCATGGGATTGGCACCTATCACTACTCCAAATTCTGCTTCGTCTATCGGTTCCCCGTAAGCTACATTTTGCTTCCCGAATAGTTTGCCGTGCACCCAGAAATTTCCGGTTTTCTCCTGCGCTATAGAAGAATAGATGTATGGTGTACCGCAGGTTTTTCTAAAAGCGGCAGCATACATCTGTGCCATATGATTGCCTTGTCCACCGCCACCTGCATAAGCAATACTTGTGCCGCCATGGGTATCTCGAATCTTTACTAATTTATCAGCAATCTCTTGGATAGCCGTATCCCAGGAGATGGCTTCGAAGGTGCCATCTTTCTTCTTACGTAAAGGAGTAGTTAGCCTTTCTTGATCTTGGTAGTAATTGAGGCGCGTCGCTTTCTGGCAGATATAACCTTGAGAAGTGGGATGATCCTTATCTCCGGTGATCTTTACGATCTTTTGGCTTTCGTTGTCAACTTCAACATTGATACCGCAATTGATGGAGCATAGAATACAGGCTGACTTATGTACAGTGGTGGTGGACATAAAAACGGGTTTTTCGATTAATAGAGCAATTAACAGGCTTCAGGTGATTCCGGGGCTAACTCCCAAAATGTATCTGATTTATCTTCTTCTGGCCTATCGAGGCACGGAAAGTCTTTTTCGATGAGCAGGTGTAATTCTTCCCCTTCTGGAAGCGAAATGCGCTTCTCTATTCCCACCTGATTGGAATTAATCCAAGCATCTGCCTCATTTTTAGGAATAGATACGCTTAGAAAGTTATCTTCTAAGGCCGCAGTTACCGACTCCTCTTTCTCCTGTATCTGCAAAGCAAATCGAAGAAGGATGCCTAGTGGAAATCGGATACTTTCTATCACCTGTTTCTTTGTGCTGAGTTCCTCGATCTCTGACTTGCGGATACGAATGCGAATACTATTGTGGGTGGTTCGAAGTTTCATGCGAAAGTCATTTAAGAGAGTATTTACTCTTTAAAAATACGCTAAGCGCATTAAGAGAGCAAATACTTTCTTATTTTTACATAAAATATTATCCGAGTTTAATGAAAAGGAATACACGAAACGCGACTAAAACGAAACAGGAGATTATTGAAAAGTCGGCCCCTGTCTTTAATGTCTACGGATATGCAGGGACTAAGATGCAGATGTTGGTGGAGGCTACCGGTTATCAGATGGGTGGCATTTACCGGCATTTTGAGACTAAAATGGACCTGGCCAGGGATGTTTTTCGATATAACTTTGAGGTGCTGGTAAAGAGTAACTTGGATCTCAAGCCGGAGTTATCGCCTAAGGAGAAGTTGCTACAAATTATCGATAACTATCAGGCGATGGTGGTGAAACCCAAAGTGGCGGGAGGTTGCCCCATTTTGAATACCAGTACGGAGGTCGATGATACAGATGAAGCCTTTAGTCTTTTAACGAAATCCTTTATTAGGGAGATAATTGGTGAGATCGAGCTAATCTTGGAGGAAGGTAAAAAAGCAGGAAGTTTTCAAGCTGACTTTGACCCGAAGGAGGAGGCGGTTTATCTATTTGCCTCATTTGAAGGGGCTATCCTTTTAGCGAAATCGCTCAAGAAGCTAAGCCCGGTTCTGATCGTGTTCGGAAAAATCCGTGAATACCTAGCGGAAAAAGTGTTTTTATCTTAGCCTAGAACAATTCTATTGATCATGCCGAAAAATTTGCCCTTCTTTAAGCCTGTACTGTAAGGGACCCTTCCAGCGCTCAGGTGTAGCCTTTCTCCAGATTTCATATTCCTCATCAGGGAATAGGATATCAAGCTGCTCGGCTTGTTTTTCTATCAATTCAATGTTTTCGATTGGAACATAGGTGTACTCCCGATCTGCATCTAGGGTCAGAGCTGAAATCTGTCCAAAGTACCTCAAAATACGCCCTTCCAAGCTGTATACCTTGAGCGATATATCTCCGTCCTCCATTCCAAATACAGATAAGATGTAGTAGAGCCCCTCTTTTTTGCTTTGGTAAAATTTTGATCTGATTATATGTCCTTCCTCGCTTTCTTCATGGCTTCTTCGGATGATCGTGTTCTCCCCTTGCCGGACTAGGATATAGTTTCCTGCTTTTCCCCAGGCCAGTATCCAATGGAGATTAGCTGCAATGCTGCATTGGGAGACAACCTCTAAGCTATCTATATCAAGGAAGGTCTGGGTCGGAGAGCAAGGGATTTCTGGTAAAGTAGATGGGACTTGTACTGATAAGCCTGTGCTAAAGTAGAATATGGATAAGGAAATTGCAGGAATCACGGTGAACCGCTTTATAGCTATGTTCTTCATTTGCGCTTAAGTTTGTTCAAGCCTTTGATCGTTCCGCAGATTATCAAAGCATCATGCTCATCAGCAAAAGGCATCTCCAGCCCCTCAGGAAGGCTGTGCTGATTCATCCAATAGACCTTTGAGGATTTTAAACCTAACTCCTTTCTAAGGGATTTATCCAAGCGTTTTCTGGCCTTTATGCCTACTGAGAAAATGGATTTGCTCGTCCTGCCCAGGAGATGTTCCACTAGAGACCTATTGGACTGCCAAGCCGCTCCGTTAGCCTCCCATTTAGCATTCTTTGATAAATGAATATCGGCTCCCCAAAGCATATATTTATTATGATTTGGCGCCCATTTCGTCAGCAACCAATGTGTGTTTTCTGCCATAATGGAATCTCGGAACTGATGTTTTTCTTGATAGGTGGGCAGTTGCATGAGATTCAAGAGATGGATGCGGTTTGCCAGACATTGCAAGGTAAATTGATATCGAATCTCACTGGTGGGCAAAGATTCAAAAATTAGTTCCTTATGAGCCGTGAAAGAATCTTGCATGGCTAGATAGACTCTTCTAATACTATCTGCTGTTTGCTGGGATAAGTAGGTACCTCGATAGGCTTTACCAATTGCAGGCTCCCAGTCCATTCTTACTTCTACAAATGAAGAATCTACTTTTCGCATTTCTTCGGCATAGGGAGCATTAAGCCTTTTAAGTTTTTGACGTAGGTATCGAGAAAAACGGTAAGATTTCGGCCCTTTGAGGTCGCAACCCCAAAACCAAAGAAAATTTCCATCGGACCATTCAGCAGTTTGGTATTGAAAAAGCTCGAGCGTGGATTTGGTCTGCCAAATGGTATACAGTGCTTCTTCTAGATGTTCGCGACCTCTCAACTGTTCCTCGTACGCCATGAAAGAATTGACAAAGCCAGATTCAAAGATCAGAACTTTAAAACCACTCTTTTGATGTAAATGCTTGATTAGTTCAAGTTTGACTTCCAGAAAGGTCTCAACCCAGTGTGACTCCTCGCCCAAACATATGATATCATGGTGGCCTATTTCTTGTGCGATTTGCGCCCAGGCATGCTGATCTTCCTGAATGTCTTCTATCACTTGAGCATAGCTAGTTTCGGTAGCACAGGATAGGATGAATAGGAGAGCTAATATTCGCATAGCAGATCGGTGTTTCAAAGTATGTATTACCCTAGCAGTAAAATAGTGCTTTCCTATTCAATAAAAGAATCCTGCATGATCCAGAGGCAACCACCAGGTCACTATGCTGATCAAAAGTATATGCTTATTCCTACCCTACTTCGATTTCTCCCATTGCCATTCGATTGCAATCTAGCAGCACCGATTGGAGTTCATTGCCATCGCTTCTTAAAGGATCCAATGCCTTGATCAGATCCGTCCTCATCTGAAATAACTTTTGTTTGTCGTGCTGTTCAAGCTCGCGGACAAAGCGAATCTTCATCTTCGCCTCTTGTTGATTCTGTTTAGGGTTAAACCAGCCATTCAATTCGGAACACTGATGGCAGATGCCATTTTTATTGACCAAAGCACAGCGATTGTCGAAGATTTCCGTCATGGAAGCTCTGGCTTTTTGCAGAAAATATTTCACCTGCCCTTCGGACTTACTCAGAATCCTCATGATCTCTTTCACCGAAAAGTCATAAACATCTTTGAGCAGTAAGGCCATCTGGTTTTCAATCGGTAGATTTTTCCCAATACAAGTGAAGCAGGTATCAATATGCTCTTTGATCTCATATTTACCGAAGGAAGAAGTATGGGTGGTGTGCTCCAATCTACTGATTAAATCAGGAGTAGAAAGTACGATATCCTTGGCCAATTGGGATACATCTGGTGTCCACCTTTTTCGCTTTTGCAACAAATTGTGGGCAAGATTAGCGGCAATCTGGAAAACCCAGGTTTTGAGACTGGCATCTCCTCGGAAACTAGCCAATTTATCAAAGGCGCGGATGAAGGTATCATGTGCCAGATCTTCTGCATCGGCACGACTGGCTAATAAGCGGAAAAGAAAGGATTTTAGTTGATCCTGAAAATCGGCAAATAAAGATTGAAAGGCATGAATATCACCTGCTTTTGCTTTATCAAGATTTTGTTGGTAGCGGTCCATGATTCTTATTTGGAGGGGTACGCCTATTGTGGGACGTACCCCGGGTATTTAATTCAACCAAGTCTTAGCTGCTTCGAAAGAGGGAAAGTTCCTAAGCTCAAATTTACCTTCCGTTTTCTCGATTTCTTTTGCATATTCTAAGGCTCCCGCGGGCATGATGTATGCCACTTTTTCAATCCCCAGTTTATAGTAGCGAGGATAGTGTTCCTGCTGCTGCCAAGCCGGAAATTCTGGAGGCAGACTCAATTGGAAGTTACGAACATCGATGACGAGTTGTTTGGCTTGGTATTCGAAGCCATAACCGATGAAGTTGCAACAAGCTTCTTGGAAATCCTCGTAGGTCATCTCGGCATGGCCTTCTTCCCAGTGGAATTGCAGAGCTTGTAATGTTACTTGAAAACTAACACTGTAGTATTTATTTCTGAAAACGTACATGATGGAGATTTAAGGGTTATTGCTTGCTAACGGGTGGTGTTAATGATGTGGGGCGTCGATCTGCTGTACACATATTGTTGTCTGGTGGACGAAGGCCGAAATATAGTAAGCCTTCCGCATCTAAGGCTAACAGATCATGATCTTCATTACAGATATCCACCGCCGCCCAAAGTGCACAGCCGTCCAAAGAAATGTCCTTTTCCACACCTGGGGCCAATTGGCAGTCGCTGAAGCCAAAAGCTTCAATTAGTTGCGGTTCTTCTGTTAGCAAAGTGAGAAACTTTTTTTCTTCAAGAAACAGGGCATTGTAAGCCTCAGGGACAGTCGTGGACTGGTCCAGCACTTGGTAGGTGCCGAAAGTCCGAAACTGAAATACTTTCTGTTGCAAAGTTGGGTCAAGTCCGAGTGTAAAGACAAGTGTCCATTTACCTTTTTCGAAGGAAAAGGTTCGTTGTCCGAAGGCCGTCCCATACTGGTAAGGGGCGGTATCCTGATAGGTGCCAGACAATTCCTCCAACTGTTCCTTCATCGAAGGCTCGGTAGCCGTAGTTTTTGACATGGAGCAGGAGAATATGGAAAGGAATAGTGTTAAACTACCCAGTACCAACATCGCTTTACGTTTTTTCATTTTTCAACATTTTAAATGGTCAACAAAACTGTTTTTTGCTCTCTGACCATTATGGCTGTTGAAATGGATGAAAAATGGTGACTTTTTTTCCTTGGGCTTGAAATTTCTCTGGCTTAGGTGTGAGGACCTTCTACTCTTTGAATGCTAGTCCGCTTTCCCTTGTGCATTTTCGGCGTATCAATTTTCATCTGATACTGATAACAGTCCAGCAGATCTGTGCCGGGGCAGAACTGGTAAAGCCTATGGTGCAAAGTGATATCCTCGTAATCCTCAAAGTTGAATTCCCCAGCGATGAATTGAGCGCCGATCAGATCGAAGTTCTGACGAGTTTGCGTAGAAACTGTGTCTACTCCACTTAAGGTCTGGATGGAGTATCCTTGTAACGCTGTGCGTTGGGCATGCAAGACATTCATCTCTCCTAAGTGGAGACCAATTCTGTTGAGTAGACTACTGGTCCATCGCTTGAGAAGGGAGGAAGGTTTGGATAGATCTTCGATTATTTCTTCTCGTTTTTCCATCCCATAAAAGGTATGGATTTCTCTCACATCCAAGAGCAAATACTTCTCCAGTTGCTCTTTACTTTCTGAGATATGTGACAAATGCCATTGTAAATCTTCTAGGTCCTCAGGATCGTTCATCTCTGTGCCAGCGGTTTTCCCTACTTCGTCGATTTCACGTCGTAGACTTTCTATATTCAGTAAGTGCTCGATTTGGAAGGACTCATTTACCGCATAATAGAGAGAATGAGGGCGTCCAAATACAGGACTGCTCAGATCAAATTCGCTTAAAAACTTTAGGCCTGATAAAATGCCTTTCGGATAATGGGCTTCGATGATATTATGTTCTAACAGCCGGAGGACAATTGGATAGGACTTTTCAAATTGTGGACCGTGGTTGTGCACAAAATCCAGGTATTCCTGCCGATGAATTTGGTAGACGATGTCTTCGCCGATCTCCCAATTTGGAATGAGTGCACTTAGCATCTATGACTAAATTGATTGATTTACTATTGGTTAGAAAGAATGATTAATGGATTACTTCATGCCAAAATATAAATACCGGAATAGCATTGAGTCTATGACGATCTTAGTCAAAAACCAATATATGGAAAGGTTCTGACTAATAAGAACACCTAAATGCACCAATAGTCAAAACCTCTACTGTGTGGAATTCCCTTGGATGCTTAGAGTAAATCCCCTAGCTTAATTGCCCAGAGATCATAAGCATCGGGATGGTGATGCATTTGCCATCTAGGAATCTGGAATAGAAAATTGGATCTTGAAGCTACTATTCTGAAGTATTCCTCTTGGGTAGGCCAGCTGTAAAACTCTTGTTTAGGGATGAGCAGCCAGCTTTTGCTGGGTAATCTGTCGGTAAGCCCTTTCAGCAACCTCCTTAAGTGGATGATGTCCAAAGTAGTGACACTACCCGACAGATCAACATCAGCTGCTACATAATGCCAAAAGGCTGGAAAGGGTTCAATGTCAAGCACGTGTCTTTGTATTTGTACCAAATCCCTAACGCTGATCCCATCCAATGGGTTATTTTCTTTGTGGAAAGAGGTAGAATCCATGATGAGGCCCCTTTCCAGGGCCATTAGTTGAATGACATCGAAGTGTCCTAGATTATCTGTTTCTGCTATCTGATCATTCATGTAGAAATCGAAGTTGGCTAGGGGTTGATTATCTTTAATCGAGCTAATACGGCCAGATATCGACACTCTATTTTGGGTATTGTAACAATCCTGGAAGTTGACTTTGAAAGTATCATAATGAATTGCTGTCACTGTCCTCAATTCTCGATCAGGGTAGTAGATACTATCTGAATCAAAGCGGATCGCATTCACTTCACAAGCCGAAAGCATGTACATTAGGGAGTCATGGCGATTCCAATGTGGATAGTTCCAAAGATTGAAAATATATTTTTTCCCAGGCCAAAAATCAATCGCATTTGCTGCACAATTGGAACCATTATTCATCGCAATCCTGAGGGTGTCGTTTGCGGGTAAATCTTTGATACTCTCAATCACTAGCACATCTATATAGGGATTCCAAGGTTGGAATTCATCTCTTTCTAAGCCACCCCAGGCCAGGACTTCTACTAAGCCAATCCTATCGGTACTATTAATGCCGATACTTTCGCAGAAAGTGCGAAAGTTTGGATAACACTCGCAGGGTAAAATCGGAGATAGAGGTAAAAGGGCTAGGCAAGCTAGCAATAACTTCTTGTTCATGGGAATATGATTTAAAGTGTAATTCAAATGCTTGACTGCTCAAAACAACATCAGTAAATTTGTTGTTTGAGGCCACCAATAGATCCTAAGAAGTTCCTTTTATTAGATTGGTATTGGGCGCGTTATAGATATTCCAAATATACTAAATATATTAATCAGATGCCAGAGCAAGGGAAGATCCGGATTCGAAACTTTGTTGAGCAATTCCAACCCCTAACGGATGCAGCTTGGGAAGATTTGAGTGAACTGTTCTCCTATGTGGAGTTAAGGCGCGGATCCTATTTTGTGAGAGAGGGCGAGTACAATGATAAATTGGCCTTTATCTTGGATGGGGCTTTACGTGCCTACTATCTGGATACAAAAGGAGATTTTTACAACAAGACCTTTTTTACAGAAAACACCTTTGCTGCTTCTTTGGCCTCCATACTCCAAGATATTCCCAGCTTTCTAAATTTTGATGCGCTAGTGGATACGCAGATGTGGCAGGCAAGCTATAAACAGATGACTCAACTCTTTGATAGGCATCATTGTATAGAAAGGATGGTTAGGAAAATCATCGAATATGAATGGGTAATCAAGAAAGAACAGCGAGAACTTCGCTTGGTGCTGAATGACGCTGCTCAGCGTTATGCTTACTTCCAAGAAGAGTATCCGGGTTTGGAAAACCAGATCCCACAGTACCACATTGCTTCCCATTTAGGCATTACTCCTATTCAGCTGAGTCGAATTAGAGCCCAGCGTAAAGGCAATCGAAAGGCTAAGCAATGAACTATCGACACTTAATGAAAAATAATGTGAAGCGCAATTAGAGAGGTGAGTAATCCTACTCCTACCTGAAGTATACGCGGTGAATCGTAGACGATGAGTTCATTCCAACTCCTCCACTTACTTTGAAACAGCGCCAATCCGACGGCAAAGAAGGCAACCAAAATCACCCACATGGCTCGTACGAAGTAATTCATGTCTGGGAAGAAATACAAGATCAGTAGGTGTAGTGGGATCGTAGATAGAAAAGCTGCCAGCACTAACCTTGGATTGGGCGACACTAGAAATGCGGCACTACAGATCAATACGACGATTCCACAGTTGATATAGTATCTCAACTCATTGAGCGTATGCGTAAAGGCGGCATCCGGATTTTCAAACTTTAGATAAAGCAGTACTAAGCCCATCGTCACGCCAGTCACCAAGGTAACCAGAATCGTCTTGCGCCCCGCCCCTACTACCTCAGTATCTGTAGCATCTTTATTGAGATATTCCTTGTAGATATCGATGGACCAAAGCGTGGCCAAGGAGTTGAAGGTGGAATCCACCGTACTCATAAGCGAGGCAAATAAAGCACAAAGAATCACCCCTTTCACGCCAACTGGAAGATAAGTTTTTACTAAATAAGGATAAGCCATATCCGGTTCGGCTAGTCCATCCGGCCCTAGGATTCCAAAGAGCGCGATTCCTGGTACTACGATCAACACGGCCATCACATACTTCATCACGCCGCCAACCATCAGACCAATCTGTGCCTCTTTCAAGTTCTTAGCGGCTAAGGAGCGTTGCATGATCGTCTGATTAGCACACCAATAATTGATATTCAAGAGGAAAAGACCAAACATATGGATCCAAGGAAGAGTGGGATGATCCGCGGGCAGGTAGAGGTGCATCAAGTCCGGCGTTTTCTCATATAACTGCCCCCATCCTCCGAGCGCTCTGATAGACACAAACAGCACCACAAAACCGCCGATTAACAATATGCTGAATTGTATAATGTCCGTTTTTACCACCGCATTCAAGCCTCCTAGATAGGTATAGATGGCTGAAAAAATTCCTAAACCTAAAATGAGTACGGAAATCCGGGTGATGCGATCTTCGCTTATAAACGAGAGATAATCGGCAAAGACCAGGTCGGCTGCATAGGCTCCCCAGAACAGAGCGGCGCCAAGCGTAATGGTTGAAAATATGGCCAGGTTTGCCAAGGAATAAAATAGCGCTACCGTGCTTCCTAGTCGCTTCTTAATATACTGGGTAATGGTGATCACCCTCTCCTTGAGGAACAATGGCACAAAGATGAAGGCCGCCATCAGAATTCCTTGCACCGCATTGATCTCCAGGCTCGCCTGCGCCAAGCCAAATAAATAGGCTGAGCCCATCATCCCCAGAAACTGATAACCATTGATATTGGTAGCAATGGAAGACAACGCAATGGAGGGCCATCTTAGATTTCGAGAACTCAGGAAGTATTGTTCTATACTAACATCCTTCTGTACTCTGCCAGAAACAGCAACCCAAAAAATGACAATAAAGTAGAGGCAAACGATGGTAAGATCTATCACGGCTTTCGCTTATGGTATGATTCAAAACTAAGAAAATCCCCCGTTTATCTCCTTTCTCCCACTGCCAAGGGGGTGGCAGGTTCTTGACTCGGTCGCCTACCTTGTGCTTCAGGCATAGAAAAAGTTGGGATGTGAGGTAACACATACTTAGCGAACAATTTGCACTCTTCGGCATGCGGATAGCCCGAAAAAATAAAGGCCCGCATGCCCATCTGTATATATCGGTTGATCTTCTCCAGGATTTGATCTGGGGTGCCGACCAGTGCGGCTCCGCATCCAGACCTAGCCCTTCCGATACCTGTCCAAAGATGGGGCTCTGCAAAACCTTCTTCATCAGCCATTTCGCGCGTTTGGGTTTGACGACTCACACCGTACGACTTGGCATCTAGCGCTCTTTCCCTGATTTCTGTTCCTTTCTCATCATCCACATATTTCATCAAGGACCGGGCAGCTTCCCGGGCTTCAGCTTCCGTTTCCCGTACAATGACATGAACGCGAAGTCCAAAGTCAACCTTTCGGCCGTAGCCGGCCGCTTTCTGACTCATGTTCTCCATCAAGCCTTGGAGCTTTTCCTCCGTTTCCGGCCACATCAAATACACATCGCAGTGCTCAGCGCAAAGGTCCACTGCTGGATCGGAATAACCACCGAAATAGAGCAAAGGGCCTCCATTCTGCTGATAAGGTTTCATGGGCTCTGTTGAATCCAACTGCAGGTTGTAAAACTCTCCTTTAAAGTCAATGTGGTCTTGGGTCCACCCTTGCTTGAGAATTTCTATAACTTCTCGGGATCGCTGATAACGCGCCTCAGAACTCAAATTTGTTCCGGGTAAATTTGAAGAGATGATGTTAATGGTGAGACGTCCTCTCAGAATGTGATCCAGGGTCGCTATAGCTCTCCCAAGCATTGGCGGGTGTACCTCTCCACAGCGAATAGCTGCCAGTATGTTGATATTAGACGTTAATGGTGCGACGGCGGAGGCAAAGGTTAGGGTGTCTTGCCCTACCTGATAGGAAGATGGGCAAAGGATATTCCTGAACCCCAATCGATCTGCCGTCAATAGAACATTGGACGTATTACTCCAATCACTTTTGAACCGAATATCATGCCTTCCTAGGTAACGATCGTCCCCATTGCAAATTGGCGCAAACCAAGCTACTTCAGCCCCCTTGAGATGAGGTGATCTGATCTGTATGTTGTTGTTTTCCATGTGTCTATTAGATTTGAGTGTATAACAAATGGGTGGCCTAAGC
>CAJXPD010000264.1 GCA_913057785.1 uncultured Lewinella sp.
GGAGCCCAAATGCGTCAGATATTTGCGGCAAAAGCAAGGCTTCGGCTGTGTGTTGCCGCAAAATCTTCCTTTTTGCGCTCCTTCATCACAACTTGGGGTAACTAATAGTCCAGCAATTTATATCGTGTGATTTGCTGAAAGATAAGGGCTTTATCTCGTCTCCAGTTTCCTTTTCAACGAATGGCGGGCTTTTTTCAACGACTCACCGGGTGAGTACTCACCCGGTGAGTCGTTGAAGATTCCTTACCGTTGATTGAAAAATCTTTCCCACCCTTCCAATCTGCCTTTCCTTTGTGGACATCAAAATTATTTCTTCAACCATCAAAAGTACTAATATGAAAACTGTAAGCACACCAAGTTTCTCCCTAAAGAATCTGGCCATTTTATTGACCCTCTCCTTGGCTTTTTTCAGCACCGCTTGCAACAAAGAGGCGAACAATACGCCCGCCGAAGAAGCTATTACAGCGGAAGAGACCCTAGCCTTAGTAGAAGCTGCCTTAGTGGAAGGAGCGGAAGGAATTACCCACGAAGTTGACGATGCCGTAGAGGTAGCGGAATTGGTTTTGGAAAAGACCCTAAGCAATACGTATTGCGGCCTTAGTAAGGACAGTACCATATCACGCACCTTTAACAGAACACGCTTGTCTGGAGAATATTCTACGACCTGGGGCTGGATGCTGAACTGCAATGAGCAGGAAGTACCCGTCAACCTCACCTTTTCTAGGGAAGCCATAGGTACTTATGAATCACTTCGTCTCACCTCTGATGATCGAGCCGAATCAGATTGGGTACTGGATAATTTGGTTTTCGGTCCGGAATATGTACTAAACGGCACCTATAAGCGGGAAGGTTCGCAAGCCAGTAAGGTAAGGGAGCAAAAAAGCTTTTCTTCTACCGTTCAATTCACCGTTACAGACCTGAGTGTAGGAAAAATCAAGCGCCGGATCAATAGTGGTTCTGCTGTTCTGTTGATCAATGGCCAAGCTTCGAGCGGAGAGAATTTTAGCTTTAGTGGAACCGTTGAATTCTTAGGAGATGGAGCAGCGACGGTAACCATCAATGGCGAGGTCTACGAAATCGATTTGTATTAAGTCAGCCTGATGAAAAATATAAGTCCTCCTAAGAAACTGTGATTTCTTTTAACAAATCCCCCAACAGTCCGGAATTAGCCATCCTTGCTTAGGCAGGGATGGCACTTCATATATACCGCCGTGGATTCAAGAGGTCCTGCTAACCACTACTGCTTGATAAACCGCTGGTGCAAAAAGCTCTCGTTCTGCCAAAGTCTGAAAAAATAGACTCCACTTTTCAAGGCTGAGACATCTTCACTCCATTCCCTGGGCCCTTGCGCGTCAAATTTGCGTATCATCCTACCAGATGCATCTAGTACTTCCACACGCGTAATATCTTGTGGCAGATTGCGTAGAACCACTTGATCTGTAGCTGGATTTGGAAATAATTGAATGGCTTCTAGGGACCTAATCAACTCATCAGAGGAGAGTACAAAGGAATAGGGCTGGGAAAAAACGTTGCAACCGCTTCCATCACTAACTTCCACCGTATAATCCCCAGATGCCTCGGGTGTGTAATTTTGGGTAGTAGCTCCCGGGATAGACTGGCCAGCCAAATACCACTGGTAGTTTGGGCCAGAAGTCGAGATCAATGATGCTCCCTCCTGGGAGATTTCGGGAATCTCAGGTCCTTCAAAGGTGAAGGTTGGACCTAGTCCAGAAGTGAGCTCGGTTTCAGGACAGATACTGGGAGATGCAAAGACGACATAGGTGCCAGACTCCTTAACCCAATAGGTTGAATCCGTTGCTCCTGGAATTGGGACATTATCCCTTGTCCATTGAATATTTTCCCATAAACCTGAACCAATTGCGATTACCGTGGAATCTCCACGGCAGAATTGAGGTTGAGGAAAGGAAATCACTACTGGAGACAAGAAAGCCCAGGTATCAATAAGGATGGTCGAAGAGACTTCGGTGCAGTTATCCTTCGTAGCCTCCAAATAGAAGTATACAAAGCCAAATTCCCCCGCCGTTGTGCTGTATTTTTGCGTGTTGGCTCCATTGATGGGTGTTCCTCCCTGATTGGAGTCCGAAAAGTTGTAGTACCATTGATAGGTATCAAAAGTATCGGGGGTGGAAAGCGTAATGGTGTCATAAGTGCAGTAGATATTGTCTGGTACGGAAGGCTGGATGCTGGCAGCAACATCAAAGCTGCATTGACTAAAACTAAGTGAAGGGCTAATGAGTAGGCCTAGACCAAATAAGAGGATCGTGGGGAAATAGGTTTTCATAAGGTACAAAGTGGTGGATTTAAGATTCAGAGTCAAGAGAAGAGGAAGAATTGTTTAGAGGGGCTGTGACAAAAATAGACGGAGTAGGAGTAGGTGTTAACGGATAGTAGACCAGCTTATTCAATCACGATCATCCCCGATTGGCAACCAAATTTCCAAGGTAGTACCTTTCCCTTCTCGGCTTCTGGCTGCAATTGTACCTTGGTGTTGTTCGATAATGCCATAGCTAATGGAGAGTCCTAGTCCTGTTCCAGTTCCAATTTCTTTGGTGGTAAAAAAGGGCTCAAAAATGCGATTTCGCACGGATTCCGACATGCCCTTGCCAGTATCACAAATCCGAATGCGAACCTGATCATCAATCTGGCGAGTTTGTATTTGGATCTTACCCTCTCCTTCGATGGCTTGGATAGCATTATTGATTAAATTGAGAAAGACCTGATTAAGCTTTGTGATCTGACATCGGATCGGCGGTACTTCTCCGTAATCTCTGATAAGTTCTATCGTATTCCCGAGGGCACTGTTCAAGATGGTTAAGGTGGATTCTAATCCTTCATGGATATCGCTCAGGGCGAATACTTCGGTGGTATTTCGAGAAAAGGTTCTCAAGCTGGTGACGATATCTCGAGTGCGCGAAGCACCACGTATAATGCTTTCAATCAATGATTGTATTTCTTGATCCAAGAAGCCAATGTCCATTTGCTGATAAGTGTCTAGGAGTTGTTGACGATTTTCTTTTGATGGATCAGCGTTAAAAACTTTAGCTACTTTGAGAAACTGCTGTAGGTCTTGAACATCCTGTTGCAAGGCCACTGCATTGGCGGAGACAAAGCCTATGGGGTTATTGAGCTCGTGGGCGACGCCGGCGGTGAGTTGGCCGATGGAAGCCATTTTCTCCGATTGAATCAGTTGTAGTTGGGCACTTTGTAGCTTTTCATATAGCTTATCTTTTTCTGTTAGCAGTTGTTCAATTTCTTCTTTCTGCTGCTGAAGGCGGGAGAAAGCACGCCTGCGGTTGATCCAGGCCAAGCCACCGATAATACCTGTAATGAATAATAATACCAGCCCCAAAATTAGCCATCTGCGTTCCGTAGTAATCCGGTCTTGATCTAGTCGCAATCGTTCATTTTCTTGTTCGACTTGCGTTAGTTCTAACTGTGCTTTGATGGCATTCAATTCCTCCTTGGAAGCTAGAACATCTAGACTATCTTTCCATTTTGTGTAGGCTTTGAAATGAGTTAGGGCTTCCTCATGTCGATCTAAGTCGCCTAACTCTTCCGCTAAAGATTCATGTATCTCCATCAGGCTATGAAGATCGTTTTTAGCCTGTGCTATAGCAAGACTCCGTTGAAAGTACGCTAGGGCTGTTTGATGGCGACCTTGGTCATGGTGAAGATATCCCAGGGTATTGATCGCCATCGGGAGATAAGTACTGTCTTTTGTTTGTTCGAAGAGCCGAACTGCACGCTCCAGTTTCCGTTGGGCTTCAGCAGGGCGCTTCAGTTTAGTTAATAATTCCCCTATGTTAATCAAGGTTGTTCCTTCCCGCAAAAGCTGACCCTGTTCCTCGAAAATGGCTCTGGATCGTTCAATGTATCGGAGGGCAGCTTCGTAGTCTCCTTGCTTGTAGTAGACCACGAAAACATTGTTAAGGGTAGTAGCTTGGTCATAGTAGTTGTCGAGACCTTCGTAATGTTGTAGCGCCTTTTCAAAGTAGTCTAATGCCTTATCCCACTCCTTGGTAGCCAAGAATATGGTCCCTATATTATGGCAAGCCCAGCCTATAATTTGCTGTGATCCGCCACGTTCTTCTCTGATCTTCTTGCAGGAGAGATGGGCTTCTAGCGCTTTGGCGAGTTGGCCGGACCTTCTATAGGCGTTACCTAGGCCCTGATACGCATCCGACATTTTGATCGAATCTCCTAGCATCGTAAAAAGGTCCAAGCTTTCACTTAATTCTTTTTGTGCCTGCTCAAAATTTCCTTTTATCGTTGATAACAGCCCCAATCGGGAAAGGGCATAAGCCTGTTGGTATGGCAAGTCATGTTGTATAGCCAGTGTTAAGGCTTGCTGACCATAAGCAACTGCACTATCTGGATGTTGGTGTCGGAGCTGAAAACAGAGCGCAGTGAGTGTCTTGATTTGGTTGGGAACGTATTGTGCCGTATCCAATACCTGCTGCAAGCTATCTGTGGTAGATAGCTGGCTGAGGCCCACAAACGGGAGCCAGATCAAGCAATAGGTATATAGCAATACACGCATAATAGGGAGTTTCGGGGGCAAAGGTAGGTCAAAATAGAGTAGGAGATCTCTAATGTAGGACCACTTCACTGCAGGATTGGGGGCTTTCAAGAACGGTTAATACCGATTCACTACCAACTTTTCTCAGTTCACTACAAAATAAAGGAAGCCCGACCACCCAAAGGCAGCCAGGCAACCGAAAACCGATTTAAGTACGACTTGCTTTGCTTCGGTGAAGCAAAATCTTTATATAACTATGCTTGGGTTAATGTAATGCTTAATTACCTTAAGGGAATGTGGGAAACTCTTATAGAAGTCCAACTCATGGACAGTCATGAGTTTAGTTTTATTTCTTGACGAGGGAACCTAAAGTGAGACCAGGATTTGTTTGAATATGGTACAAATATTGTGCCTAATTGT
This sequence comes from uncultured Lewinella sp., assembly GCA_913057785.1. Classification (GTDB taxonomy): domain Bacteria; phylum Bacteroidota; class Bacteroidia; order Chitinophagales; family Saprospiraceae; genus DT-111. The sequence continues at coordinate 4,961 of CAJXPD010000264.1, forward strand.
TGGGTAAAGGTGGTTTAGAGGTAATTTTTGGGAAGCTTCTGAACTGAATATGTTTACCAATTGATGGTCGTCGATTGTACCATCACAAATTTAGGAAAAAATTGAATATTCTCGAAAAGCAATGTGATTTTGAAAAAAGAAAAGAGAAGGGGAGGGGAAAAGGCTAATCTTTTCTATCTATTTAGCAGCCGACAAAAAAAGAGCCTGGCCAAAAAGCCAGGCAAATTCTTGCATCAGTATTTGTGTGTTAAAGTCCCCCTTTTAATCAATAGCTCACTCTTGAGAGCTTACTATTGTCCTAAAAGGCATTACAAATGTAATCAATTAAGTAGGTGGGGGAAACCACATTTTGATGTGGTTTTTAACCTTTCTACCCCCCATTTTTAAGAAATCGACCTGTATCTTTATGGTTATGAGGAAAAAAATACTTTGGTTTTCGCTGTTTATCTTACCGCTTGGCTTATTGGCACAAGAGGTAGATGGTAAATGGATAGGATGGCTGAGCCAAGATGGAAAGAAGGATACCTTTTACTATGAAATTAATATAGCCCAAAATGGTGATGGGATTAGTGGCGTGGCCTTTTCCAGCATAAACCAAGGGAAATTTCAAGCTCGTTTTGTCCTTTCTGGCGTGAAACAAGGAGAGAAGATGGTGATTCAGGAAGTAGAGCAGATCGAACCGGAAAAGCCAAAATGGTGCCTGAAATACATGACGCTGCAGTCTGATGGAACCGGAGCCTACTATGGCGATTGGAAGGCGGACGGGTGTACGCCAGGGAAGGTTTATCTAGCTCGACCTGGAACAAATCAGAGTGACGAAGAAAAGCCGTTTACTTACGTGGGCCGTTGGACTGGGCATCTTTCGCAATCTGATCGTGCCTATGGCTTCTTCTATGAAGTGAACCTAAAGCCGGATGGAACTGGCGTGTCTACTATCGTATCAGAGGGTAATGGTGGAACAGCACATATGGCATTGGAATGGGATACCTTGACTGAAGCAGCGCACTTGAGGATCATCGAAAGTGAAGTGGTAGAAAAGACGGAGACGAAATGGCCTTGGTGCATTAAATATGCGGAATTGTATCTCACGAAGGTAGATGGGAAATATTTGCTAGATGGAGATTGGTCGGGGCATATCGAGGGGCATGATTCCGAATCTGGTCCCTGCGCACCTGGCCGTATGCATCTTGAGCGACCGATCCTGAAACCAGTGAATCGCCAGCGCGCCAAGGAAGAGTTTGATCCCTACCAAGCCAAATTTCAGCGTAAGGTAAAAATCGATAATGTGATCCAAGTGCAAAGTAAGAAACTGAGGATCAAAGTATGGGATAATGGTACCGTAGATGGAGACTTTGTAACACTGCTGTTGAACGGAAAGAAAATTCTAGATAATTATCGAGTGGACAAGCGAAAGTGGGCTATCCCCGTTGAGGTACTGGATGGAGATAATTTTCTAATTCTGCATGCCGAGGATCTCGGAGACATCTCACCTAATACAGTAGCCGTTTCCATAGATGATGGCGTGAAGGAGGAGATTATAGTAATGAGCTCCAATCTGGAAGTGAGTGGGGCGATATTGATTAAGCCTTTCCGCTTTGAGAAATAGTTGTCTGGGTTTAAAGTTGAAGGAAAGGGTTTAATAGCAAATTCTATTTGATCTCTCCAACTTCTATGCAGCTTACTAGTCTATGAGTTTTTGTAAACTCCTCGGCGCGGAATAAGCCTGCGTCAATCTTGATACAATGAGGATTGTCAACAGTCCGCTAACCATGGCTAAGGTCCTGAAGGGGAATAAGACAACGCCATCTTCCACCATTGGATAGGGAAGGATAATGGGTATACCTAGCGTCGGGTCTCCTCCGCCAAATCGAAGGATAAATGCCACCACAAAACCGCTGATAGCTCCGATGGTATTGGCCTTGGGATCGAATAAGGCACAAACCAAAGGCGGGAATAGCAAGCAATACACAAAATCACTGCATAGAAACCAGAGCTCGTAGATGCTTTGGATATTCAAGGCCAATAAGGTGGCTGCGATACCGATAATCCATATGCTCCTTTGAATGAATTCCTGTAGTTTGTTAGGCTCCAAATTAGGACGGAAGAGCGGTCGGATTACATTCCAAACACTCATAGAGGCGGCGGATAAAATGGAGGAGTCGACAGAGGACATCACTGCTGCTGCCACAGCCCCCAAGGCAATGGTGCCTACCCAGGTAGGCGTGAGATAACGAGCTACCCAGGGAAGTGTTGATGCTGCGTCAGGCGGCGGTGTGATCCCCAGCGCTCCCCAGTCGGCCACGGTACTGGCAATGCCGATCAGCACTGGAGGTATGGCCGCTATAATGCATACTACTCCTGCTAATAAGGAAAGACGTACCGCAGTGTTCTCATCTTTTGCTGAAAGCACCCGCTGAAAATATACCTGCCACGGAATACCTCCGAACATGAGCAGCAAAGCAAAATCCCACCAATTCCAATAATAACTACCTAATCCTTCTTTGGTGGGCAAGAAGCTGGCTGTGGCTCCCTTTATTTCCTTATAATTCAACCAAGCGGTGTTCCAACCCCCGACTTGTTCCAAGGCAAAGGGGACGACCAGTAAAAGGCCAAGGATCAGGATTATCATTTGAACCAAATCTGTCAAAGCCACCGCCCATAATCCGCCCAGTGCAGTATAGGCGATAGCAATTAGTGCTGAAAGCACGATGGCAGATTCTATATCCAGCCCAAGCACCGTACCGAAAGTACTGCCCAAGGCCGTTAGGATAGCGGCTGTCCAGAAGATCTCGCCCGATAGAGCTGGAAGAAACAAGACTGCCGTCATGCGCTTCCCGAATCTTTGCTCGAGGGGATCTAGCATCGTTCTGAATTGGTAACGTCGCATTTTTCTTGCAAAAAATAGACCTCCGATGATCAAACTCATGGCATAGCCCCACGGAGCCTGTACCCAGACCAAGCCTGCATCAGCCGTATATTCAGCCGTTCCATTAATGTAGCCGCCGCCTACCCAGGTGGCGCTCATGGTGAAGATGGCGATGAAAAGGGGGATGCGCCGACCGGCCAGCATGATGCCAGTTGTACTGGAAGCTTGTTTTAAAGTGGCGGCATAGGCTCCTAAACCAAAGATGAGGGTATAGAAAAGGATCATCGAGAAGAAGGCAGGCCAATTGACATCTACTGTGGTAAACCAGCGTAGATATCCTCCGATCAATCCCAAAAATAAAAGGAGACTGATCGTTGGTATAATTACCCGTTTTGTCTTGTCCTGCATTTATGCGGTCGCTTGTAGCACAACAAGGTAAGTAAAATTTTTACCTTTGCTGGCCAATGCGACAGTTTTCAGTATTACAGCAAATCTTAGCCTGGAGTGTACATCTTTTCACGGCCAGCGGCCTGCTAGCGGGTTTCATGTCTATTTTGGCGATCAATGACGAAGATTGGCGTACGGCCATGCTTTGGCTCTTTCTTGCGCTATTTATTGATGGAGTGGATGGGACTTTTGCACGCCTATTCAGGGTACAGGAAGTACTCCCGGGAATGGATGGTAAGACCATTGATTATGTGGTAGACTTTATCACCTATGCCCTCATACCTGCCTACTTTTTCTTCATGGCAGATTTGGTGCCCGGCGTCTGGGGGCTATTTATGTCCTTCTTGATGCTATTGGTGGCTGCCATTTACTACGGTAAGACGGGGATGGTGTCTAGCGATATGCACTTTGTTGGCTTCCCTGTGCTTTGGAATCTGATCGTTTTTATTCTCCTTTTTGTTGTGACGCTTTCTCCGATTGGCAATATGATTGTGATCATTCTCTTTTCGATTCTACACTTTGTTCCGATCAAGTTTGCTTATCCCAGCCGGGCTATTCGTTTCAAGAATCTCACTTTGGCCGTCAGTTTTTTCTCAGTGCTCTTTGGTTTTTGGGCGACTTGGATTTATCCGCAGCGGGAAGGATGGTTGAGTGGAATGATCTTGGCGGGACTAGCCTACTATATGGGCTTGGCTTTATATGAGACCTACCTGGTGAAGAAGGTCTAAAAGTCTAGCTTTCTTTCCAAAACTATATCCGCTCCAGCATTGAATTGAATCCGGGCCTTGATGGTGAAGATACCCCATACTTTCAAGCGAAGTTCGAAATTATCCCGGACAGAATTTCTGCTGACCTCTTTGTTTTTAAAGGATTCATGTAAGTAATAAGTAACCTCCTTGATGGCTGCTAAGTCTTCTGACGAAGCTTCCACCTTTACTCGAAGTTGATGACTCAACTGTCTGCCTTCTTCATTGGTAGATGGGCTGGAAAGAGATCCAGATTCATGACTGAGCGTAATTCGTCTGAGCCGTTCCATGGCGGTATTGGCCTCAGTTATATGTTCGCCAGTCGGATACCTAGAGCTATAATTTTCATAAGCGCGCAAGTTGCCCAATTCAGTGGTTTCTTTCCAGAATTCTTCTTCGACCTTATTTTTAGATTCTTTTGATTTAACCTTATTCAGAATCGGAAATGATGGTAAGCTATTGACGGCTTTCAAAACACTCTCCATGTCATATCCTTCCGTCGATTCTCCGAGGGAAGAACTCAATTGATCTAGAATTTTACCACGAATTCTAGTGGTCAGATCAAAGCCTTCTTTGTTTTCCAGTTCAGCAATAAAGGCCAATAGCTCTTGGAGGGCCTTAGCTTCTTGAACCTGTCCATCAGCAGCAGATATTATGCCTAAGCTCTTGGAGCGTTCATTCTTTGTGAACCTACTTTGAATAACGGCTAAACGCTGTCGATCTTCTTCAGTAAGAGAGGGCTCATCTCGCAATAATTCAAGAACCCGTAAGGTTTGGCCTTGGGCAAGGCGATCCCTTAACGTCCCCAAATCAAAATCACTTCCTTGGGTCTGTATTCCCCCAGCTAGTGTCCCTAGCCAATCATCGATATCGTCCAGGCTGACTTTGCCGAGTGTGGGTAAAACGGTGGCATTGTTATATTCTCCCGTCAAGCTTTCCAGCCAATCTAATTGTCTTTTCAAGGGGTCGCCACGCAGCAGACGTCCTATGGCAGTCCGCGAATTCACCTCTGGTACCTCTAGGATGATCACAGCAATGACTTGCTTTACGCGAATTTCTTCTACCCGTTTGCTTCCTTCACTAGCTAGCCATGCTGCTAATTGATCCCTATTTTCAAACCAATCTTGATCGAATTGCATAGAGATTAGCATCTGATCTGGACTTTTTATTGCTCTAGTTCTCCATTGCTGCTCCCATGCCTTTTCTAGTTGGCCACTTAAGCGATGTAGGGGCGTACTAGAATTGATGAAAATGGGATCCCAAAACATCGTGTCGGATTCCTCCACAGGTTTAATATGCCAAGTTAAGCGTCTGAGAAAGTGCTGCGGTTCGGACTTGGGAGGGGCCGGAATGAAGACTACTTGTAATCGCTCTCTTTTTTCATTTATGGCTTTCGCAAACTGATCAAATTGTTGCTGCCTATCGATTGTTAAGGTCAAATCTGGAGGGACGGGCACTGGGGCTTCCGCAGGTGATTCAGTTTCTGGTGGAATTTCAGTTTCTGGCGGGAGTTCCCGGACAATATCAAGAAAGGTATTGGCAATTTCACTCCAGGATGGAAGAAAGTCTTCTTCTGAAAGGTGTCCTTTTTGACGATTGGCTTGAAGCTGTAAAAACTTATTGCGTAATACAATGGCTTTGTCGTATTGCGTAGCTCCAGGTTGAAGAACTTTAAGCAAATCAGTAGTACATTGGTCTAGGTCAGCAACCAAGAAGGGACGGAGTAAGTGGACTTGAAACGCTCCATTCCATGGGACATGGATAGTTGGCGGAGCCATGATCTGGGGTTTATCCAAGAAGCTCAGAATAGAATCTACTATTCGATTGCGGTATAACTGTCCTTGCTCTGCCGAGGTTAACCCAAAATTGATATCCTGGTTTATTTGGTTAAGGGTGGCTTGTAGGAGTAGTAGGTTTTGAGTCTGAGGATGTGTCGGGAAATTGTCTCTCAAAATTTCCAAAGCCTCTACGAAGTCTCCAAGCATCACAGCATCTTTGACGCTCCGTCGTAGTTTTTCCAGCTTCTCTATCTGCAAGTCATCTTGTCCACCGATATTAGAGGAATCCTCAGCTCCATTCCAAACTTCAGGATCAAAGGAAGATACCCAGCTATTCAATTGCACGAGTAGCCGACTGTACTGCAACATATACTCCTCCAGGTTGATTCGTATACCTGAAAAGTTCATACTGTTTTTCTCAGTGGCTCCTTGCAGTTGGACCAGCATTTGTCGTGCGCTTTGATCTTCCCCCACGAAACTGGGGAGCATATGCAAAGCTTCCGCAATTCCCTGTTTAAGCAAGGTTAAATGCCAGGTTTGACGGGCTGAGAATTCTGCTTGTTCAGCTTCGACTTCTCTATTTGCTAGGATATCTCCTAGTCCTTTTGAACTTATAATCTGCGATAAGCTTTGTTCAATCCGCCGCTCTTGGATAGCAAGCGGACCCACTTCAGCCATACGCCTAACTTTCACTCGCTGAATTTCATTAAATCGACTGCCGATGGAAACGAGTTGCTGAAAAAGCTCTTCTTCTTCAGGAATTAGGGGGAATAAGGTGTCCAGTATTTCATTGATCTTATTGTCGTTCAATAACTTTTTGAGGGTATTAACGGAAATGACTCCATCTTCCGTTGATTTATGCTTGATTTGAAAGGTCTGAATGGACCATAGATTATCGTGTTTAAGGCTGACTGTTTCGACTGGTGAAGCATTGCCTTCCTGAGATCCTTCAGAACCATTCATCCCTTCTTGTAGCCATCCATTCAACTGGAAGGGTTGATCACTTATAATCACCTTCACGGTGTGTAGGCTAGCTAGTCGATTACCTTCATCTGTACTTCTTTGCACTTGGTTCCAACTCATGCTCCCTTGGGATTCTTGTGGAGCAAGGCTAATCACCGTACTTGACTCAATCAAGGACCTAATCCCTAGGTCAGCTTGAATTAACAATACGGCAATGTATCTACGACCATTGGTTTGATTGGTAACGGTAAGCTGGAACTCATGATCTCGCGTTAGGTCAAGCTCATAGGTAGGTTTCCTTTCTGTATCATTTTGTTCTTCCTCTAATAAGTTGGTCTCAGTCGAGCCATCCTGGTAGAGCAACTCTATCTCAATATCGGAAACAAAGGGATCTTGCGTGATGTCATTATTGGAAAGGTGAATCAGGGCATTGGCCATGACCAATCGCCTCATCATCGTGCGAATTCCGTCGGTCTGATGCAATGGCTCTTTACTAATGGCCGTAAAAATGACTTTAGAAGGCTCTTCCCTAGATCTGACACTAAACCCTTCTGATTCCGCTTGTATGGTGTAATTGGACGCTTCCTCATTTAGGAAAATGACTGCTGGGAAATAGTCTATTAACCCTCTTGCAATGGTTTCCCTAGTTTCTTCCTCCCATCCATCTAAGGTCAGCTGAAGTGGAGGAGTACTTAGGAATTCATCTACAAATCCCAGAAATGTAGACGATCGACCTGGCATTTCATCTCCAAAGATCAAGGTGGAAAAATCATCATAGATACCTTCAATCCTAGCTAAGCTATTACCGCGATAATCGATTCCAGATAAGTGTACGATTTGCCCGGTAGTGACCCCAAACCTACTCCCCATATCCATCGTCCACTGCTGTAAACGCCTATTCCATTCCACTCGCCCGTACATCGGCTGGAAATCAATAGAAGGTTGTCCGAGGAAATTCGGACTGCTCATCGATTCCCTTGGGCCTTCGACACGTATATCCGGCGTTTGTGGTACTTGATGACTAAGTACTTCGCTTAGGCGCTCCTGTAGCACGGGGTAGGGGAGGAAGTGGCGGCTTCTAGATAGTACCTCAATGACGTTTCGTGTAAAGAAGGATCCTTGCTCTTCTTCCAATCCTGACTCATTATCATAATCACAGCCGACCATTAGCACGAAAGAAGCCTCTTGCATAAATGCTCCCCAGGCTTCCATGCTTTGGATTTGATTACCAAACTGATAATTATTCCAGTCGCGAGCAGCACCCACTGCATCTATGCCTTTAGGTCTAAGTCCTGCCGCCCTATTCTCCTTACTGATATTGGCATTGACTCCCATGTCTAGAATGATAATGGGCTGCAATGCTTTTTCTTTATCCTGACAAAGCAGGTACACGATCTCATCTATAGGGATGCGCTGCTGATCAAAGGTGAGGATCGCAGGTATGGTATCATTTAATCTAGGACTCTGCTCCTTTTGCCCCAAACCGGAAAAATAGAAGATGACGGCATCTCCAGGCGATGCTTTCTCTACTACATCCGTCAGTGTCTTAATCACATTCTCCTTAGTCACCGCTCCGCTGAGTATCTCGGTCTGGGCTTCCAGGGGTTGACGGTCGAGATAAGCTTTGAATTGCAGTGTGTCATTTTCTGGGGCGCGGAGTGAGGGGAGTGACTCCGGATAGTCATTGATGCCAATCAGCAAGGCATGAACTTGTTCAGGGTGAGCGGGTATAGTCTTCTTAGTGCTAAGGAGTTGAAAAAGTTCTTGGAAACTTTCCCAGACTTGTCCGGTATCCTCTGTTCCTTGCTCAATGATTTTAGTGGTTCCGCCTAGATCAGTGAAGTGGAGCTGTTGACCTTCCCCTTCCAGATGGCTAAACCGAAAGAAGTCCGTGTTTTCTGAAAAAGGATTGAGGGCTTGATCATAAAATAGTACGGGGGTATAGGCTTTTGCTGAATAGAGCTGGCAGATATTTTCCCACTTAAGATTTATCAGCACCTCTAGGCGCTTACACCATTGTATGAGATTCGAGTAATTTGAGCTAAGGGTGGCTTGAACTTGCCTTCCATGATCTGTATCACCTATTTCCAATGGGACTTTGTCGGAAACTGCCCTAGGTAAATCCCTAACGGTTAATTGCTGCCAAGTATCCGGATGCACCCCTAACTCCTCCAAGAGACCAGGCAACTGCTTGGCTCCTTGTAAAACTTGCAGGAGAGCAGCACTAGCACTGGGACCACTCCACCAATTTGGGATGTCGGGGCGGGCAGCGGAATCCAGCTCCTTAAGTAGTTCTTTTAGTTCATCTCCACTACGCTTAATCAATTGTCTGAGTAGAGCTAACAGGAAGGTGTTTAGGGTGTGAACGATCATGAACCAAGCTTGAGCAGTGGCCGATAGTTGCTCGGAATGCGGTCTAGACTGCAGCAGGTAGGATAGGGCTTGACCAACTGGAGCCGGGTAATGATTCTGAATAAAGTTAAGTTGGTCAGCCTGTTCTGCATTCTCCACGCTAAGTTGGGCGACTTCTTCGGGATGATATCTCCCTACATCTTCAAGAAGAGCACTGATGAATTGCTCTTGCAGCATTTTGATTCCTAGTTCGCTGCTTGGATTGGATAAGAAGCATTCTATATAATCGATCGGAGAGGCCAGGTGATCCCTGAAATCTGCCACAAATTCTTGTTCTTCCTTATTGGCGTAGACCTCAATAATGGATTCAGTAGGCCAGGCTGCTCCCAATTGACCGACAGGGTGAGAATTCCAAGTACAAGTGCTGGCATACACAAGTTTGTAAGGAACTTGGGTTTCCATGAGCCGAAGCTGAAGTAAAGCGGTAACTTCCAGGGATATCGGGTCTTTGATCCAGGTATCATCTATTTGCAGCAAAACAAAATCAGCTTCTACTAGACGAACACTCCAATCGTTTTCCGCTATCGGGCGAGCCTTTTGCATCTCCAACTCCTTTTCTCGCTGCAGATCATGTGTAAAAATCTCGTGCGGAATATTTTTATCTAGGAGAAAATCTTCCAAGTAAGGCTTCAGGGCCAAGTTTTGTCCCGATTGGCTAATGAAAACCTGGAAGGACTTATTGTTGGTAAAAGCCCAAATTTCTAACGCCTTTTCGACAGAGAGATGTGCTGGAATGGAATGATCGGATCGAAACTGCTGTAGGACTGCTTGGACATCCACCGCGCTTACTGAACGAGCTAGTCCAGTATACACCATTAATTCCCGCAATCTTAAGCTAGAAGGGGAGGGAAGCTTGAGAAAGGCAGCGGTTTGTTGATCTCTTCTACCATACCAGGTGGCGATTTGATCATTACCATTCGATAGAGAGGGCATAAGGGACCTCAAATGCCGCATTAGGCCGATGTGCGTGAAATATGGAGCACCGACATCACTCAAGGCTTGTCGGAAAGCTCGGGTCAGTAATCCCCCTTCTGGAGATTCTTGCGCCCCTTGATCTATATCTGTGGCATTATATATGAATCGGCCAGTCTTGTCGGTGTTAATCCAATTTTTCCCACCAGAGCTGGTATCTAAGACGATTGTGATTTCTGCGCCTTCTGGGAGAAAGGCCACTACTTGTTCTCGAAATTCACTTTCAAGGAGCCTTCCAGCATTCGACTTAGGATTGTGGTCGTGCAATAGGATCGCGGCCTCCTCTCTTCCATGGGCTTTATTTTCACCTAAACCAGAGAAAAAGAAAAATACCTGGCCACCCGCTGTAGCCTTTCTACACTCTAATTTGATGGCTTCTAGAACGGCAGCCTTAGTTGCTGCCCCATTTAGTAGGCTATTGATCTGTACTTCGCCTTCTACTTGATTGGAAAAAAAGTCCTGCCAGAATTCTAAGTCGCGTGGTACGCCAGAGGGGTATGGACCTGCCTCCACGTTTTCATATTCTGCAATCCCCACTAGTAAGGCGAAAACCTGCCCAGCCTCAGCGGTAGATTCACCAGTGGGCTCCACCGCAATAGCTTGATAGATTTCCTTGGGAATAGGTAGCTGTACGCGCTTACCAGTAGGTGCTCCTTCGCTAGGGGCTATGGCTTGACGATCTATATTTTTGAAGGCCTCAACGGCTTGGGCTTTTTCCCCTCTAATTAGGGCGCGCATACCCTGGCTGTAGTTAACCAGGGTTCGAAATTGCGCTTGCTGTTCCTGTTGGCCCAATTGCGTAAATTGGTCGTCCATCTCCGAGAGCATTAAGCTGATACGGAGTACCTTTTGTTTGGCCTGCGATTCTACGGCTTGAGATAAGGCCTTTTTAAGCTCCAGGGCCGCAGCATTTGGATTGAAATAGGCTAAGGCATTCCATTCTTGCGCTTCGCGTATGGCAGTGGTTACCGATTCCCCTTCCATCTGATAGGAGCGCACATAACGGAGGGTGAAATCTGCCAGGCGCCTTACTAAGCTATTTCCATCTTTGGTCAATGCAGCCCATTCTTTCAACAAGGCTAATAGCGCAGTGCGAATCTGGGGACGGATTTTAAAAACCTCTACAGCTACCTCTTCTACCAGGGTAGAAAGTAAAAGATCAGAAACAGCCATCCGATCAATATCCAGGCTTTCACCATTCTGATAGGAAATGTGCCGGAAGTTTAGCCAGATTTTATGTAATAAATCTGGGGTTAGGAAAACAGGGAAGGCTGCTAGTCCTGCCATCCAGAGGTGCCCTTTTGCATAACCATTGGCCTTGGCAACCTCCTGAAAATGGACTAGGCGCTGATAGTCTAGGCCATCTTTAGGTAAGTACTTTTCTATGTTGGGAAATTCCTTCACGCTGACTTTCCTCTTAGGTGACGGATGGCCGCTCGGAATCCACTATCGGAGGTTTCGAACATGGGCGTGATTTCGGCAATCTCGGCCGCAGTAGTGTTAACCCAACGTCCTCTTGGGATTGGATTAAGCCAAGCAATTTGTCGAACCATCGGTCGCAACTCATCCAGAAAATCCCAGGTATCATCGATCCGAGATAAATCAAGCCTGCCCCGAGCTGCCCCCGCATCACTGAAGATCAAGACGCGCGTATGTTTGGTGGACAGTTTCTGCAGAAGTTTTTCCTTACGAATCGCTTTGGTCCTGGCCATGTTGAGGAACAGGTGAGCCTTTGGGACATCGTGGAAAAAATAAGTCTTCGTATGCCCGATCTTCTGATCATAGCTCGCCGTCTGAATCAGCAGCTTAGCTAAGGAATGGAAGGCGATCATCGAGCCCTTATAGTCAATGA
>CAJXPD010000265.1 GCA_913057785.1 uncultured Lewinella sp.
TCTATAACTGTAAACTTATTTCAGTACGAGACACAGAGGTCGGAAGTAAGAGTAGAAAAGACAGAATCTAACTAATTTTCTGATATCTGACATCTGTTATCTTTCCTCTATCACACCTCTACCCCGGATCTGATTCAGCACCAGATTGTTGGCGCAGGAGTCCCTTGAAGGCATCGCGGACGGTATTGCCTTGATGAACTACTTTATATACTTCGTGTGAAATGGGCATCTCAATATTATATTGCTCTGCTAGCTCCATGACCACCTCACAGGTTTTCACACCTTCCGCCACCATGGACATTTCTTCAATGATCTCATCTAGCGTTCTGCCTTTACCTAAATTGAAGCCGACATGACGGTTTCGACTTAGGCTACTGATACAAGTAGCGACTAGATCGCCCATGCCCGCTAATCCAGCAAAAGTTTGGGGGCGTCCTCCCATAGCTACTCCCAGTCGAGTCAATTCTGCCAATCCTCGAGTAATTACAGCCGAACGGGTATTGTCACCAGCGCCGGCACCGTCGCCCATACCTGCTGCGATCGCAATCACATTCTTTAGCGCGCCACCTAATTCACAACCGACTACATCATCATTGGTGTATACCCGAAAGAGGCCCGTTCGGAATATCTTCTGTAAGGCCGTAGCAATCGTATCATCTACCATGGCAATAACGCTAGCTGCTGCTTGCCCTGCAACAATCTCCCGAGCCAGATTTGGCCCAGTAAGTAATCCGGCAGGGTGGCCAGGCATTAGGCTTTCAATGACTTCGGTCATCCGCATTCGGGTTCCTTGTTCTAAGCCTTTCGACAGACTAACGATGGGTACCCAGGGGCGGATAAAGGGTTTAGCATCATTTAGTACATATCGGAAACTATGGGAAGGAATGCCCATGACAATTACGTCGGCATCCTGTACGGCTTCTTTCAAAGAATGAGTGGCCACTAATGACTCGGTAAGCTTTGCCCCAGGTAAGTATTTTTCGTTGCGATGGTGCTTATTGATTTCATCAACCGTCTTGGCATTCTTTGCCCAGATCTTGGTGGGGGTGTTTTTAGCGGTAAGAGATGCTACGGTAGTTCCCCAGGAACCACCGCCTAGTAGGCCAACCTTAAGTTTCATATATATCAGTTTGTGAAAGAGGGCATCTATTTCTTGACCAGTTGCCCATTGGTCTTAGGCTTTTTAGGTTCTTCTTCCTGACCGAGTTCCTTGAGATAAATTGATCGAACTTTTGCAATGTGCTCATTCAATTTCTCCTTCTTCCAACGTTTAGTGGAAATAGGCGGAAAAGCCACTACCTCAATCGCTACGGATCGAAGTACGTTGGTACCTCTTGGCATGGCATCATGCGCATTGCGAATTACGACAGGAACAATGGGTACCCCGGCTTGCATGGCCAAATGGAAGGCCCCTTTCTTGAAAGCGCCTAGGCGATAATCTCGACTACGCGTTCCTTCAGGGAAGATGATAATGGAAGTACCGCCCTTTAAGGCATCCACCGCTGGCTTCATAGCCTCAATTGCCTTTTCGCGATTCTTTCGATCAATAAAGATTACTCCAGAAGCGGCCATTAGCTGACCGATGATTGGCATATTCTTCAATTCCTTCTTGGCTATTCCCGTGGCATCTTTTCTGATCAACTTAGATACGATGAATAAGTCTGCACTACTTTGATGGTTGAAGATAAAGACCGCTGGGCGCTGGGACCATAGGTGTTCTTCCCCTTTGACTACCATTTCAATACCTGCCGCCTTCACTACAAAATCACCAACGGAGGCCATCAGGGAGTTTACCCCATCCTGCCAAGAAAGGCTAAAGGCACCTTTGGTCACGCCGGAGATTACGGCGGGAATCAGGCTCCCCAAGGCTGCTCCGGTACGTACAAAATTGACTAGCCCTGGGCGAGATTCATCATCGAAGCGATAGACTGGCCAGTTGTTCTTGAAGGCAAGCGCTGATAGCTTGGTATCCGGATTGATGGGGCGTGGGTTACCCACGATCTCGAGAAGTGGAGCATCGGCAGCGCTATCCGTATAGAAGTAGGATTTCGCTAGATCTAAATTGAAGTCCTCCGCTAAGGATTTTGCCGCATGGGCTTTACCTTCTCCCCAGCAAGCAGGCTCTATGATTTGTCCGGTGAACTTCCCTTTTTGTACCTCCATTCGAGTACACATCACGTGATGAATATTGAGGTCTCGAGCAATTGGATTTACCTGATAGGGTGTTGCCGCAGAAATGATAGCTACGGTATGTCCCATAGCTAGGTGAGCCTTAACTAATGCTCTTGATTCTGGGTAAATCTCATCTGCCAGGTGTTTATGGTATACATCCTCCCCTACTTCGATAAACAACTCCTCCTTCACCCCCTTCACCCCTTGCGCACCGACCGCGGCCAGGCCAGCAAAGTTTCCATTACCCATCGCATAAACCAGTACTCCAGCGAACTGTGCGACGATTTCTCTGGCTGTCATTTTCCCACTCAACAAACGCGTCTGGAAAAATTCCTTGGCCGAAAAATTCTTGATCAAGGTTCGATCCAGATCAAAGAAAGCCCCGACTTGTGGCCCCACTTCTCCTGCCATAATATTGTTGGTCAAAGCCTCGGTCTTGGAGCCTGGGACAATTTCGCGTTCTATTGGAATGATAGAGGTAGTCTTGACAGGTTTGCTCAGTATGATACCTTGTAGTTCGCTTATGTGATCTGCTATATCCGTCAAGCGTTGTTGGAAAGCCTCGATGGCTTCCTTTTTGTCATCTTTGCCGCTTGGAATCAAGTCCAGGTTTTGCACTAGACGGATGCCATTTTGTAAGAACGGTTTGGAGACCGAACCTATCCTTTGGAGTCGCCCTTGCCAATGCATTTCCTCACTCAAGAACATACACTCCTGAATGAAGGCTTTCTCACTAAACTCACGTCCTGGTTTCCAAGCCTGAAGGGCATAGGCTACCACTCGATAAGCTTCGATATAGGAATACAGTACTACTGGCGCCACGATCACTTCAGAATCTTTAAACAAGGCCAATTTCTTAGCCTTTGGCGCTTCGATTAAGGTAGTCCAATTGGGGTGCAAAATCTCCAGGTTCGCCTCAATCTCATCAGAAAACAACACTTTTCTGGAGTAAAAGAATTCAAATTTAAACAGCGACCTCAGATCCATAATTGCGGACCAGAAGGCAGCTTGCCTTTCATTCTCAGGCACTGTAGCAGATTGTAACAAGGCGAGCTCTATAAAAGCACGGTGATACAAATGATGCACCGACATATTGGCGTAATAGGTAGCCTGCAAATAACTCTCTGAATTCAGCACATATTTGGCATCCAGCATATCACCATGCTGAATGATTAAATTGGCTCGCTGTAGAATATTTAATGCTATCTGCACACTTTCGCCGATCGGCTTACCTCTATCCACCAAAGCATCTGGCTTAGTTTGCTCAATCAAACGCATGAGATCAACTACATCGCTTTCAATGGTTGTCTTGTTGAGTGAGAACTTACTCAATAGAGAAATACAGATCAAGGAAGCAGTAGTGACCGGTGTAATCTGATTAATCTTGTGTACCAACTCCAAAGCAAAGCGCGACAACTTACCCGTATAAGCCTGTCCCTGTTTTCCTCCCGTTATAATCTCAACAGAATTCTCTGCGTTAATTTCCACTGGCGTCCCGAAGCGGATCGAGATCCGACCAAAACTCCCGTCCATTTTACGAACGTAGTCCAAAAACCACTTAAGGCTTTCCGGCTTCTTATCCTTACCACGACCTTCCTGGGTCATCTCTGCTACATCGGGGATCAGGTCATAGACTATTGATACAGGGACGTATTTCACTTCCTTACCGGATTCTTCTTCCGCCTCTCGAATATATTTTAGGATACCGACTTTGGGCCAAACCAATTTTCCCGTTCGGGAACGAGTTCCTTCAATAGCCCACATGAAATGCCCTCCATCTTTCACTAGGGAAGCAATGAAGTGACGCAAGGCTGCTTTGTACACCAAGTCCTCCTTGAATGATCTCCGGATAAAGATCACTCCATTTTGCCGAGCAATCTGTCCGAAGCCTAAGAAATCCATGTTTATACCGGCAAAAGTATAAGGAAAGGGAATACCATGACGAGCCAGGGTAATGGCCAGGACGAACATGTCCAAGTAGGTCTTATGCGTCATGACAAAGGCGATCGGATAACGACGGGCTAGCTTGGTCAATTCCTTGACTTCCGTCGGGTTTACATCAATCGTCTTCTTATAGGCTCGGGAAAGAATATACTGTGAGAGCTGTATACCCATGATATTAGCCAGAGGCTGATGTATGGTCTGTAACTCCTTCAGGCATTCGGCAGCCTCTCTCTGTACTTGGTCATAGGGTTGTCCAAGTTTTTCCGCAATATCGATTAACTTTTTTTGAAAGGCAGCATCGTTGAATAGTCCATCCATAGGTAGTGCACCGCTAATGTTTAGTTGAGTCGCTTAAGATAATTAACAAGATAGGAAATAATGCCTAAAAAAGATCATGCCCTCCCGCTAATGCCCAGACACCAGCTGAAAAAGCATTTGATTTGGCTAATTTTTCACATTTAAGCCTGCCAAAGGGGCCAGGGAAAAGGGGTTCTATATTAAGTTTAAAGGTGATTGAACAAAGTTTGCCCATAATTGTCTTTATACCACCTTAATGTATGAAATCGAACTATTATTAGCCGATTTAGGTTAATTAATAGTATAACATTCTTAATTTAGCGATTATCCCAACGATTATTACAGTTTCCCAAAACGGATTAACAAACATTGAACAAACATCACCTTGAACAGATGGAGTAGGTTTGCCGTGGAAGTCCATCTGTTTGTAAAAGCAGAGCTATGTGGAAATTTAGAAGAGATTCGAATACAGTAGAACGCCCCCCGTTATTCTGGTTACTGACTGAAGGGAGCCGTGCTATTGCGGAGTTGGGGTTCTCTATTCCTTACCGAAGATTCTTGGCCGGCCAAAATGAAGGTGACGGGCACCCAGTCTTAATATTACCAGGTTTTCTGTCTACGGATATGTCTACTGGCCCAATGCGGCGATTTATCAAGAAATTGGGCTATACGCCTTATGGATGGGAATTGGGAAGGAATACAGCAGATGCTTCCTTTGTGGATGCCCTGGAGGAGCGAGTAGAAAGCTTATATGACTATCATCAAGAAGCCATTACGGTGATTGGATGGAGTCTTGGAGGCGTTTACGCTCGTCAACTGGGTAAAGCATTACCCAATAAAATTCGCCAGATTATTACCCTCGGCTCACCCTTTGCAGGCATTCAGGAGCCAAATAATGTAGCTTGGATTTATAATCTTATTTCTAAAGGAGATCGAATCCGGCGAGTAGACCCGGAATTATTTGATGATATTCCTTTGCCAGCACCTGTTCCGACCACAGCGGTGTATACAAAAGAGGATGGGATTGTACCCTGGTATCTTTGTATGGAAGAAGAGGACGAAATCCACCAAAACGTCCAAGTAAGAGGTAGTCATTTCGGATTAGGTGTAAACCCAACGGTCTTGGAGATCATTGCTGATAGACTCTTGCACCGGAAGGATGACTGGACCTACTTCACACCGGGTAATATTGTACAGGATTTACTATTTTACCCTTCTCTGTAGAAAAGAGATCGAACAATAAGAAAAGACACATTTCAGCCCGAATTTTGGATTATTCCATGATTCGGGCTGTCTAGTTTAGGAGCAATAGCAAATTCTTTTGGCGAAGGAATCTTGCTGTGCAAGTCTTCAGATCGTATGGCCAACCTTGCCAACCAAATTGATATTGCAGATCCACACTATTTTCCCACACTTTCAAAAAGGAAATAAAGATCACTCCAAGACGCTATCGGTCTTGTTATCGAATACAGCCTACAAATAAATCGTCTCCATTTGCACGATTTGTCCAGCCAATTGCATGAATTGTCCATGACAAAGGATCATATCTGAGATACCTTACAGTGGATTTTAGGATAGCATCTTCTTTGGTGGTGAAGAGGGTCGTGGAGCAATCGGTACTATCAAATGTACGCTTGGGTTCAGTGACCCCAGCAGAAGGTGTAGCCACGGTAATTACCTGGCAAATTAGTTCTGGCTTTCCTAGAGTGCCTGTTTGGCAATCACCAAACAGGCACTGCGCCCGCCGCCGAGCATAGAGGCTTTCAGGACTTCAATCGATCAGATTTACCTACGTTTCATACATTGCAGCTAATAGCTGCTTAATTACTAGAAGCCCTGACGCGTAAGTTGCTGTCAGGGCCTTTTTATTTCTCAACCGATCTTAAGTAGTGCGACAAATTCTAGTAATCCGTCTTGATCGAATTGTCAAAAGGTACCTTCAACTGATACATCAAATCATTGGAGCGCTCATCTTCCAACACATCCAATCCATACTGAATCTGCTTCGGGTCTTCGTAAACGAAGGTGCCGAAGATTCTATCCCAAAAAGAAAAGATGTTACCAAAGTTAGTATCTGTCCAAGGGCGCTCAAAATGGTGATGGAACTTATGCGTATTGGGTGTGATGAAGATAAAACTCAAAACGCGATCCAATGCTTTTGGCATATTTAGATTGGAGTGAGACCAATAGGTAAATAGCACCGTGGAAATGCGATAGATGATGTAAACCCCAAAAGTCACTCCTCCAGCCAAAATGGCCAACAAAGCAAAGACTTCACGAAAAACATAATCCCCTGGATGATGTCGGGTGCCTGTTGTTACATCTACCTCTGTATCACTGTGATGTACCATATGGAATTTCCACATGAACTTCACCTTATGTAGTAAGTAATGAACGGTATACTGCGCAATTAGATCCAACAGCATTACGCCCAATAGCACTTCTAGCCAGAGCGGTAAGTCTACCAGATAAAGCAAACCAAAATTATTAGCACCGGCCCAGATGAATATACCAGCTGTGGCTAAACCAAATAACACATTAATAATAATAGTGGAGGATAATAACACGAGATTCACTCTAGCATGACGCCATTTCTTATAATCAAATTGGAATAGAGGATAAACCCCTTCCAAAATCCAAAACACACCCATACAAATAACAATCCAAAGAAACTTTTCACCGTTTCCCAGATTTTCGAAAAAGCCTACAAAATTTTCCATAATTGATTCTGTTGTTACTAGCGAGGATTTATTGGTTCAAGCCATTTTCTAGCTTGCACCAAGGGAAAATTAAGGAAAAAATCTAGAAGGGTGAAATGAGCTGCTGTCGGATTTGAAGCAAATGGCAGAATCTTATACTCGTTTTATGATTAGCCTAAAGAGAAGGAAAGACAACGGTTTTTGGAAGGGGGCGTGAGGGAGTAAAGGTGCTCCAGGTATCCGCTTCTCGCTGCAATCGATCAGCGATCACCAGCAAAGTGGCAGGATTATAGCCCATGCCAAAGTGCCCACCTGTGACTTCTATGTTCTGATGAAAATGACTTTCCACTGGTTCCATGCAAGTCTGCCAGGGCACGACGCCATCCTCCTTGGAATAGAGAGCAGTGGTAGGAACTGAAGGTGGATTGGGGAGATCGTCAATCCATTGTTGGTCTGTGGTAGAAATAGGTCTATGGTCATTCAGCAAGCGGTAGAGCCTGCTTGCGCGGTTGGGTTCTGTGATCCCGGCGAAGGGCGAAGCCAGAGTAATTACCTGACGAATCATCTCCGGTTTTTCTTTAGCCAGCTGCCGAGCATAGACGCCTCCAAGGCTCCAACCGATCAAACTCACCGGCGTCTCATGCTTAGCGTATAGCTGCTCTATTTGTAGTACCAATTTTTTCAGTTGTCGAATATCGCCAAAGTTGCGTCCCATGCCCCAAGGATATGGAGAATAGCCCTGTTCTCGGATAAACTTGCGAATGGGATAGGAGGACATATCACTGGCTAGAAACCCTGGGATTACTAGTACCGGATGTCCGTCACCTACTTTGGTTACTTGGTACGACTTGCGGAACGTACGTGCGCGCCAGAGTTCAATCCAGACCTTTACATTCTCCCCCATAAACCTGAAGAAAGAGGGCTTTGCTATCTTTTGCTCTTGAGATCTGGATTCCACTGGCAGATATTTGCTATAGTTCTGTGTTGTTCGTTAAAGTCTTGCGCTGTTTCGGCTTACTTGACTAGCGATATTACCAACCAAGGTGCTTGGAAACGGTATTCCTCTAGTTTCAGGAAGCTTGCAAAGCGAGGTAACATCAATGATCGACGGCGATTGCCAAGATCGATCACCAATTCATCTCCGAACTTCTTCAATTCGATCTCTTCCTCTCCTACGAAAGGAAGACGAGTCTTGAAGAAGTATCCGTTTTCATTCTCAATCACCTCAAAAGGTTTGTCTACATATAGGACCTCCGCTGCTTGTTTCTCCTCATACAGCGAGCTGCTGATGGCTTTTAATTGATCAAGACCAAACACTTCTCTACCTTGGTGCTGCACCTTAAGGATTGGAAGTGGATTAAAGCTCTCCTCAATTTCCTTGATATACTTCTTCTGAGAGGTCAAATAGTATTTGAAGGCCTCCCCTACTTTCTCTTCGGGTAGAATCCTATTGATTACCACTGCGTCCACATTGTAGCCATACAACTGCAAGTAGGTATAGGCTCGGCGTGCCTCTTTGATCACCATACGCTCCGGATTGGTCACGATACGGATAGAAGCCACTTCCGGGTCTAGGAATACCTTCTGGATGCTTTCCAATTTCTGGAAGAGCTCATCCATTTCTTCTAGGCCTTTATCTAAAGGTACACCGGTAAAGAATTTCACACCTTTCGTTACTGTTTTGACCGCTAGATTCTTTCTTGAAAAAGCCTTTGTCATCCAGGACTTTGCTACCTGTGGAAGAGAAAGCAGGGTGAGTGTTTCTCCTGTAGGTGCACTATCGATTACGATGACATCGTAGGTACCTTCATTGTAGTATTTTTCCAACCACAAAAAGGCGGAAGCCTCTTCCATCCCCGGTAGGACGGACAACTCCTCTGCCACCACATTCTTCACGCCCTTCCAGCGGAAGATGGTATTCATTAGGTTCCTCATATTATTCCAGTACTTCTGCATGGAATAATACACATCAAACTCTTGAGCGTAGAGATTAGGGGCAATTTCTGTGGGTTCTGGGCTCAATTGAATATCGAGCGCATCAGAAAGACTGTGGGCGGGATCAGTAGAAATAATGAGTGTTTTTTTCCCTTCCTTAGCTGCTTTTAAAGCGGTCGAAGCCGCTACTGTAGTTTTCCCAACTCCACCTTTACCCGTAAATAGGATAATTCGCATAGACATTATTTTAGATAGCCACAAACGCATACAAATAGCGGAGCAATAATGCTCCCGCTATTTGAACTGCGAGTCGAAATAGTAGGGACAACAAAAGCACCTGCGTATGCAGATGCTACTGTGCCTGCTATTCCAACATATCATCAATAGAAACAACCTTCTTATTCGTCTTTGCACTCTTGCGCTTTGCGGTTGTTTTAGCTTTTCGACGCTCCGTCTTTCCCTCTTCCTGAGGGCGCATGCTTTGTGTTACTTCTTTAAAAGCTGCTCCAGAGGTTTTGATCAACTCCTTTTGATTATCAACGGCTAGATCTACTGTCTGCTTCACTACCTCTTTCCCTAAATCAAAGGCTTTGGAACCCGCCTCTCTGTATAGAGATGCTATCTGTCTCATTGTTCTGAAAGACGTCTTGATCATTGCACCTCCAGCCTTAATCATGATAGCATTCGCTGCTCTTGTCGTCTTGAAAGCTCTACCTATGTTGCTTTGTGACATGATGTTTTACTTATTTGTCGAAGAATTAAAGAGAAAAAAGCGCCCCTGGATGGATCATCCACTAGAGGCGCTTTCCGTACTGTTTGAAACTTTTACTGTGCGAGTAAACGCCTAGTTGTTAGAAAACAACTTTTTGAAGCGAGAAGCACTTTCGCTTAGCTGGCCCTTCACTGTCTCCAATGTATTGAAAACGATATCCTGCTGCTTGGCTGCCAATTTCAAACCACCTTTAACCGCTTTGGTAGCCACACCTTGCCATTTCTCACTGTTTTCAATCGCTCCGTCAACCACCTCTGTAGCCGTTTTCAATGCGTATTCGTTCACATCTTTAGCCGCTTTTGCGATCGTCTCTCTGTTAACCGTCTCAGTAACCCTATTATATGCCTTATCGTAAGCTTCTTTTACAGGTGCAGTTGCACGGTCTCTTAGTTGCTCACCATTCTCTTTCAAATCTTCTACGATCTCAGAAGCCATCTCACGTACCTGTGTATTCACGGTCTTTGCCGTCTCACGGATAGCTTTTACGCTATCAGAAAAATCAAATTTCTCGTTCTTCGGATTTACTTTTTTGTTTGCCATTTTACTTTTATTTTATTCCCGCATCCCTCTTTAATCGAGTAGATAAGCGGGCTAACTTTTTAATAATTGAGGATTAAAATATCTTCTGATTAAGCCAATTTCTTAGCTTCTTTCTTCCAGTCTGCAGGATTCTGTGTTTTGAATCGAGGGCCAGCAGCTTCTAGGATCGGTGTAAGATCTTTGATCGCAGCATTAGACAATTGGAAGTAAGTATAGATACCTGCTTCGTTTAACAAGTTTTCCATCTTAGGACCGATTCCGTTAATCACTTTCAAATCGTCCTTAGCTAGATCTGTGATAGAAGTTGCAGCTGCTTTGGCACCTTTTGTAGCTTTTGCTTTTGACTGCTTTGCCAATTGCTTTGCTTTTTGAGCTCTGCGGTTGTTCCAACCTACTAGTTTGCGGAAACGCTTGTTACCAGTGCTGTACTGCCCTTTCAACTCTTCTAAGGTAGTTAGTACTAGATCTTGCTGCTTACCCATCATCACGGTACCTTGATCCAATACTTTAGCCATCAATTTCTGCCACTTAGCTCCGGTTTCAAGAGAAGCGTCTACTAGCTGATCAGAAACGTTAACTGCTTCTGCGTTGAAGTCTTTTACAGTTGATTTGATGTTATCTAGTCTGTCCTGTACGCTTACTGTATTTGCTTTCTTCGTTGCCATCTCATTTATTTTTTATGTTTCCTAAAAAGGATAATTCTTTTGTTTTTCCTTTGAATCAAATGACGATGCAAATGTATAAGTGGGTAGTTACAGCCGAGTTACAATAGAGTTACACTCCAGTAACAAGAACACAAAAACAATCACAATTAATTGATAATCAAACCTTTAATCCAAATAATTTTTTTTCAAAAAAATGCAAAAAACCGGGTAAGACTACATTCGAAAAGCCAAATTCCAGCCATGACGACAACTTTTTGCTCAAATAGGCAATTAAAATCCTACAAGTAGCGATTGATATAGAAGTGTTACTTCTCTTTTCGTTACTTTTACCGGTCGAAGAGGCTCCCCGACATTCACAAAGATTTTCTAAAGCAAGGCATGCAAAATCCGGTTTGTAAGGAGGATGTTTTTGGATCGATCTTTTTGGCTGAGGCCGAGGGGCTACGCAATTTCCTGTACTATAAAACTGGAAATCTACCACAGGCGGAAGACTTAGTACAAGAAGCATTTGGAAAGCTCTGGGAGAATTGTAGCAAGGTAGAGCAATCCAAAGCCAAATCTTACCTCTTTACGGTAGCTAATAATCTTTTTCTAAATCAAGTGGCTCACCAAAAAGTGGTTTTGCGTTTCGAAAAGCAACCGCACACCCAAGCCTCCCATCTCACCCCTCAATTTCTACTAGAAGAGGAAGAGTTTCGAAAAAGATTAGAAGAAGCGATCGCTGCCCTGCCAGAAGACCAACGGATAGTCTTCCTCATGAATCGCATGGATAAGAAAACATACCGCGAAATAGCCGAACGATTAGATCTAAGCGTCAAAACGATTGAAAAGAGAATGCACAAAGCTTTGCAAGCTTTAAGAAAAGTATCCAAAAAGGTGTAGGGTATAACTTGATTGAACGGTTATATCTACGTAAAGGGATGATTATGGATAAAGACACTTTATATGCACGATGGTTGAGCGGTGAGATCACTGCTGAGGAACAACAGGAACTCAAGCAGAGTGGTGCGTTGGAGGAACTGGAAGCGATCACTCGCTTTACGAATAGTTCCAGTCTTCCCCCCTACGACTCTAAAGCAGCCTTGGAGAAATTCAAAGCTACCCGAATGCAACCCAAAACGGCAACGGTTCGTCGATTGGATTGGCGTTGGTATGCCGGAGCCGCAGCAAGTGTGGCGGTGCTACTAGGGCTTTGGTTTTGGCTAGGAACAGGTAGTTCCAGTCTTGATGCTGCCGCTGGGGAGATGGCGGAGCGTACCTTCGCGGATGGTTCCTCGATTGTTTTGAATGATGGCTCTAGCATCACATATCAAGACAGTGATTGGGGAGAAGAAAGGAGAATTAACTTGAAAGGGGAGGCCTTATTTGACGTGACCAAAGGGGTTCCTTTCATTGTAGAAACAGCGCAAGGTGAGGTACGTGTTTTGGGCACTTCGTTCAACGTCAGAGCCTGGGATGAGCATTTTCGCATAGAATGTTATAGTGGCAAAGTTGCTATCGAAAGAAATGGTCAAATAGACACCATTGTAGCAGGTGAGGCTGGCCACTGGCGGGCTAACAAATGGGATATTGAACGGGATCTTGTTGCCCAATCTCCTGCCTGGTCCGACAGCGCTTCTAAATTCAATGGAGAGCCATGGGATGTAGCTTTTGAGGAATTGGAAAGGCAATACAATGTACAAATAGACCGCCCCTATATTGATGACCCCTTCGTCGGAAACTTCCAGCACAACAACCTGGATACAGCCTTGTACATACTCACTCGCACCAAAGGACTACAATACGAAATCAATGCGGATCGTTCCAAGGTGAGCGTTTTTAAGTAATGTGCAATCTCAGTACCTTCTCTCCAAGGAGTCGATCTAAATCTTGTATCTTTACTTCATATCGTTAATCATAATCCCTTGAATTCACTATGCGGTGGCTGATACTATTGAGTTTTCTAGTAATAAGTATTCCCCAGTTAGTGATAGCTCAAACAGCCGTTCTACAATTCGAAAACACCCCTCTGGCGGATGTATTCAAACAGATCGAGCGGAACTCAGATCTCATCTTCAATTACGATCAGACGCTCATCGCTCCACATCAATTTACCGGTAGTATTACCATTGGATCAAATGGATATCTAGACAAACTGCTAGCCGCCACTCCCTTAGGCTTCGAAATCGTCAATAAGAATATCCTGGTCTTTCTAGCTGAAAAGAAGGAATACTACCTCTGTGGTTACTTAAAGGATGCCAAATCAAAGTATCCTTTGGGCTATGCTAACATCTACACTAGAGATGGCCTGCAAGGAACGCAGTCAGCTGTCGATGGTCGATTTGAATGTAAGGTAGTAGCAAGGAAGAATGAGTTGATTACCTTGAGTTATTTGGGATACCACAAGAAACAGGTTCCCCTTCGAGCATTTCAAGGAGACAATTGTCCCACCTTTCTCCTCGATATGGATCCGCTCGTCTTTAGTACCGAAATCGTAGTAAAAGACTATCTCCTAGATGGCATCGAAGAAGGAGATCATTACAATGCCGTAGATCTCAACCTACAGCAGATTGCCAATAGTTACGTCAACATAGAACAGGATCTCCTCAAAACGATTCAATACCTTCCCGGAATTTCCAGCAGCGATGAGAGTGCTACCAATTTGCAGATAAGAGGAGGGACAGCCGATCAGAACCTTATCCTGTGGGAAGGGGTAAGCTTGTACGAACCTGGACACTTTTTTGGCATGATCTCAGCCATCAATCCTTTTGTAGTGGAAAATGTGAAGGTCTACAAGGGCGTATTCGATCCATCCTATGATGACCGAGTGGGCGGTGTGGTCGATATTTCTTTGAATGATTCCATTTCTACACAATTCAAAGCTGGTTTGGGAAGCACCTTAACAGAAGCACATGCCTTTATCGATTTGCCCATTCAACCAAAGAAACTTTCTCTACTATTATCCGGCAGGCGGTCGCTTACCCCACTCTTTGGCACTCCCACTATGGAAAGCTATACCAATAGGGTATTCCAAGGCACCAAAGTGGTTGAAACTGAAGATGAGCTAAGCCCCGAGCAAGCCCTTAGATTTTATGATTGGAACGGTAAACTCAACTGGCAACTGGCCAGGAATACTCGCCTCAAGCTGAGTTACTTCAAGAGTCAGAATGATTTCAACTTTACGACTCAACTTTTTGAAGAAGATTGGCTCACTACCGATGATGTCATCTTTGGCACCGAGGCCGTTAGTACAAGCCTCGATCTCACCCTCGGTCCCAAGTGGTCCAGCAAAGTCTTTGGTAGCTATTCGAATTACAAGAATGACTACAATTACTTAATCGAAGAAGAAGAGGAAGACAGCATAGAGGCTCAGATATTTCTCAACAATGTTTTCAATCAGATACGCGACCTCTCCATTGGTCTGACTAACCATTGGGCCTGGAAGTCCAATGCCTCTTTCCAACTGGGCTACACGTTCAACCAAAAGGTAGTGGATTTTAACATTGATTACAGATCGATATTCGAAGGGCAACATCAAGACCTCAACAATCAAATAGGAAGCTTTCATAATCTATATTCGAGTTTACAGTATCAAAATCGAAAGTGGCAACTGGATATTGGCCTCCGTGGAACCTACTACAGGGAAGCACAACGATTGGCCCTTTCCCCACGCATCAATGCTCAACTGGCTTTGAATGAGAAACTCAAACTGAAGTTTTCGGCAGGTCTATTGCAGCAATACATCACACAATTGCGCGAATTCGGTGAGAATGATTTAGAGATCAACAGTCCCGTCTGGGTCATCAGTCGAACCGAAACCAATAATTCACAAGAAGCCCAAAAATTGGCGCTAGGCGCCCTATACCAAGGTAAAGGCTGGTTATTGGATGTGGAAGCTTATCATCACATTACGAGGGGATTGTCGACTTATTCCTCCGCCTTTCGGCGGGAGGACAATATCGAGGAATTTGCTGCTGGTGACGCTAGGGCAAGTGGAGTAGACCTATTGGTGACGAAGCATTGGAAAAACTATAAGCTGTGGTTCAATTATAGTTTTAGTGATGCCACCTACTTTTTCCCTGCTATAGAAGCTGATCCTTTCGCAGCAACCAACAATCAACCCCACAAACTGAGTATCATGAATAGCTTCACTCGTGGCCAATGGACATTGTCACTGAACTATCAATATCGCAGTGGGTTACCGTTTTCCGCCCCACAGGATATCGAAGCCTATTATGATGAAGAAGATGAAGAGTTTTATTATGAATTGCTATATCCATCCCTAAATGCTGATAAACTCCCAGATTATCAACGCCTAGACCTAAGTTTGAGCCGAAAATTCGCTATCTCGGGAAATAATGGTAAGGGAGAAATAGCCTTATCCTTCCTCAACGTTTTAGACAGTGAAAATCTATTTCAAAGAGACCATTACATATTTGTCGATGAAGAACTAGAAGATCCCGAACCTCAACTGGGGGTATTTGATCGATTCCTCCTCGGGCAAAGCATGCAATGCTTATTTCGCATTTATTGGTGAGCTTTTGAAAGAGGGGCGTCGATATAGACCAACGCCCCTCTTTCCTTCCTATATTTCTTGCCCCTGTTCCTTTATTGTCGAGCAATTTTCACCACCCTTTCCGTCATGCGATGGCGCCCATCTCTAGTTCTCATGGCTAAGATATATACTCCATCCGGGAAGCTAGATAGATCGAAGGTATGGCGATTGGCCCCTACCTGGGATCGATACTGCCCCTGTAGGATGGTACTTCCCATCGTGTTGGAAAAATAGTAGGTTAAGGGCTCTTGCTCTAGCGTATTGAACTCTAAGACAACGTTGGCGTTCGTTGGGTTAGGAAAAACCTTGTAGTTGGCAATCGGCGAATTTGGATCATCAGTGGCATTGACACCAGTGGTGGTAAAATAGACGGATGCACTCCAGGCGATTTCCTCACCGCAAATTACCCCAATCTGGAGGATGTAATCTGTGTAAGGCTCCAATTCTTCCAATAGCATACTGGTCTCCTCTGTTTCATCATCCTCAATATCTAATTCATCTGCTTTCGTGTACCGAATGAAATACAGGTCGAATTCCCCATCACCTGGCCAACTTACTAAGGCGGAACTACCGGTAACCTCCGTCACCATAACCCCATCTACCCGAAAACAATCCGGATCTTGCTCTCCTGTAGTAAAGTCTTCGATCTCAGAATAAAAGGCCTCATCATCACAGATGATTGCTACGCGAAATTCATAGTCCGTATCCGGTGTTAGATTAATGAGCAGGATTTCAGCTTCATCCGTTTCGGCTTCCATCCAGTCTCCTTCTCCGGTGCGATACATCACCACAAAGAAAGCCTCATCCCCCTCTAGCTCATAATCCCAGCTTAAGTAGGCTTCTGACTCTGTCACCGCCTCCACATATACCCCCTCTATGAAGGCACATTCATCTCCTCTACTGGGAATGCTATCTAAAGACTGATTAGATAGCAAATTGAACTTAATCTCCGCCAGTCCATAACAAGACTCGTCTCCATGATTAGATAGAGCCGTTAATAACACGTATCGCGCTTGAAGCCCTACCATATCCGGTCCAGAGAATCCTCCATACACAGCCTCACCCGTACCCATTGGGAAGACCATTTCCCCCCAATGAGTCCAAAGCTCTCCATCTGTGGAATAATCCACCTTGACTTGTTGAAATCCTCGTTGCAACTGGTTGGGATCATTGGTATTCCAAACCCAGGTTTTCGACAAATTTCGAACGCTTCCAAAATCGTATTGTATCCAATGTGTATTTCCATATTCTGCCTTCGGGTTTTGGCTAGGCTGGCAGGAAGCCCAAGTATCCAGCCAGATGCTGGCATCGGCATCTTCGCATTGAGCGGACAGGAGATTGGCGACTAGGAGCATACCTAAGATTAGGTATCCACTCACCCGGTGAGTACTCACCGGGTGAGTG
>CAJXPD010000266.1 GCA_913057785.1 uncultured Lewinella sp.
CTTCCGTATACTTTAGAATGGGATGCGGTACATTAACGCTGCCATCCACCTTGATATTAAGGATCCCGTCTCCCACAGACCAATCGCCTCTAATATTAATTTTGGGTAGCAAAATCTGAAGTCGACCGTCTGGTTTAAAAATAAAATAGCCATCTTTCATCTGCGCCATGTTGCGCTTCATTCGCTGCTCGATCTTTCCATCCTGATTATTCGCTGAAAGTATCTGTAGCATCGCATCTTCGTCGTATTTCCAACGGGTTTCTGTCAGGATTTCAGCTAGCTTGTCTGTTTTTTGGGTGGACTGTGAACCACATCCTACTAAAGGCAGGAGAACAGCGATCATAATCGTAATTCTCATAAAATTCAGGGATATTTAGTGTGCTATTAAAAGCGCGTCATAGTGCTGACGTTTTCGCTTCCATTACTGTACGCAACAGCAAAATTATTGTTGTGATTTACCGTAATTAATTGTTAGGGGGAGGCAAATTGCACTTAGTCCATGTTACATGAGTCAACCAAATGCATAGTAGAAAGTCTAGCACAAAATCCAAAGTCTGAGGATTACTGTATTCTCCATTGGAGGCTTTACCCTATCATTTGTAGTTATCTCATGGACAACCCAAGTGAAAAATAGTATGATAATCGTCTTCCTGGAACCTCCGGTTGCGAATTTTATGGCTAGGTGAAGCAGGGAAATCGTTCCCCTTTCTGCCGACAAGCGAGATAACTGTAGGCTAAATACCTATCCCGCTTATTGTAGCGGGAAGACTTTTTCTAACGAAGCCTAGCCAAAAAAGACGTAGCCGAAAAACAAGAGGATATATTATCAAACTACTTAATGGTAAAGTTAAATAATATTATGCTTCCAAATGCTCAATGGAGGTGTCAACTTTAATCAATTTCTTGCGATTTTTGCGGTAGTCTCTAGGACTAAGACCCGTCACAGCTCGAAATTGTTTATTGAAGTGAGACAAGTTATTGAAGCCGCTTTCATAACTGACATTAGCAATGCTCAGGTGGTCTTCGGCCAATAATCGACAAGCGTGCACTACCCGGTATTCATTAGCAAACTGGATAAAGGTCTTTTGTGTAAGCTTCTTGAAATACCGGCAAAAGGCGGGGATGGTCATATTGATTTCCTTGGAGATCGTCTCCAACTGAATACTGCCTTGAAAGTTATCTTGCACATACTCGTAGATCTTCTTCATGCGATCTTGATCCTGCGCATTTACTTCTACGGGGAAACTATCTGCATTCAGGATGCTGTATTCCTCGGCTTCGGCTAGCTGCTGCAGTACCTTTAGCAAATGGAGGAGTCGATCAAATGCGGGCATTTCGGCCATGGCAATCAGTTGTTCTCCTACTTCCTTCTTGATTTTACCTTGAAAAGAGAGCCCCAATTTGGCGCGTTCAAACATTTGTTTGATGGCAAACATCTCGGGAATTTGCAGAAAATCGGAACCTAGAAATTCCTCTTTCATCTGAACCACAATCTCTACATGCTTTTCTGGTAATTCTTCGGTAAAGCCAAGGTGAGGTAGATTGGGCCCCAAGAATATCAGGTCGCCATCTTCATAAAAGGAAAAGTGATTGCCGATATGGCGTTTGCCTTTTCCCCCGGAAATATAGACGATTTCATATTCGGGGTGGAAGTGCCACATGGGTACATTGCAGGTTATTCCGCTTTCAAACTTGCGGAACAGGAATGAACTTCCAAATCCCGGTTCTATTCTTTCAAGAGCAGCTTTCATAATGACGTATATTTTTAGACGACCTTTCAAAGGTCTGTTCTTTCTCTTTTTGTGAATGACTTTAACGACTGATGCGGCAACTTATTTTGCGGACCATCCTCTATGAGCTCCATCTTCAAATCTTGCCTGCATTATCAAGTTTATTATACACTAAATTAACGTAGAAAGTTCAATTGAAGGGTGTAGGTGTTAATATAGCATTATTATTGGCGAAAATTGTCGCAAATAGAATGCCAATGATTAGGGATAGCTAGGATAGGTTGGGAAGGGGAGGGTAAAAGGAGAAATAAAAAAGGGGGCTCAATCCGAGCCCCCTTTTTTATTGAAACTATAGTATTGCCGTTTAGATATTGGTTACGATCTTGAAGATACGGCTCCAATCTTTTGAGGAGAACCAAACGATTAATGGTTTTCCAACGATGTGATCTTCTGGAACATAACCCCAAACTCGAGAATCCTCAGAGTTGTGGCGGTTATCTCCCATCATCCAGTAATAGTTCTGTTCAAACGTATAGCTAGTAGCTCTTTCTCCATCGATATATACTCCATCCGATTTTATTTCTAGATCATGATCTTCATAAATATCAATGATGCGACGATATAGCGCAATATTATCGATGCCAATATCTACTGTTGCTCCTTTCTTAGGAATCCATATGGGGCCAAAGTCATCCACCGTCCATGCGGGGAAGTTACGAGGATCATGTGGAAAAAGGCTGTACGGATTAGCTTTAGGCCGGAAACTCATGTCCCAAGGTTCAATCTGGATATTTGGATCAAGACTCTGCACTTTCTCACGTTGAGACTCACTTAGAATCATACGGAACCCATTAGGTGGGCGGTAAGCGGCAAAATCTTCAGTTGTGTTGATTCCCCATTCCGCAAAACGAGAAGTATTGATGCTACTAATGCCATCAGGGAAGGTCACCTCATACATGAACTGCATGTTTTCAGGATTCTCCGCAGCTTTCCCGTTCACATATACTTGTCTTTGGCGAATCTCCAAGCTATCCCCCGGTAAACCGATACATCTCTTGATGTAGTGGTCCCGTTTATCAACGGGTCTGGTCACCAAAGGTTTGCGTCCCTGTTTGATCAGTTGATCATAACCTGGGTTGGCTTCTCGTACAGCGCCAAAGCGAACATCTTCAGCAGACCAGGTACGATCGGGGAATACGTAAACACTATCACCAGCCGGGAAATTGAATACGGTAGGGGCATTGTGGGTTACGTCCACCTTACCGAATCGACGAAACTTCAGGTTGGGCTTCTTTAAATAAGACTCCTTATTAATCAATGGAACTCGATTGTGCAAAAGTGGAATCATGGCGATGGTCTTAGGAGTACGCATGCCATAACTGGTCTTACTCACAAAAAGAAAGTCTCCCACCATTAGTGAACCCTCCATAGATGAAGTTGGGATCACGAAGGCTTCGATCAAAAACATCCGGATAAAAGCGGCAGCAAAGACAGCGAATATTACGGCTTCCACCCATTCTCTAGCAGCCGATTTCTTGTACGGGTTACCGGCCTGCAATTTCGATAAGAGACGATCGTTCTTAGCTTCCTTGGCTTGTTCCAACTTCTCCATGTAAGCCTTTTCCGCAGTCAAGGCTGGGCCGATATATTTCTCTTTCTCGGTAAATCCTAAGTAGAAAAAGTAAAAAGGTGTAAAGACCACTGCTACCACACTCTCCCAAAACTTATTCTTGTCAAAGGAGCGGACCATATCAATGGCTAAACCCGCATAAATAAAGAAATTGACAATCGGAAGGAGCATTAATGCCGCGTACCAGGCTGGTCTACCAACCAATTTACACCAAACTACAAAATTAAGCCCGGGAACTAATCCTTTCCATCCTGCTTCACCGGCTTTTTCGAAGACCTTGTATAAACTGATACTGAGTAATACGTAGCCTATAATTAAGAATGTGAGCATAGCCTTGCCTTCTATTTTTCGTATTTTCTGAAAAGATGGGGCAAAGATAAACTTATTTGGAATTTATGGTTGATAATGAATCTACTAAGTCCGCAATTTCATAGACAGGAAGTGGCTTATGCCTTTGCTGGCTTGGAGTTCAGGAGGGAATGGGCAGGTAAAAAACGTTGATTCAGCATCCTTAAATGACAGAGGAGGTGCTAATCTCCATCTGGTTCAACATCTCCTCGGGTGGCAACTCTGACTACCTCTTTTTATATGTAGATACAAAGCGATCCAACCCTCTGCTATTGGAAAGATCACTAGCTAAAATGCTGTCGAAGAAGGAAGATAATACATTATTCTCCTCGGTACTTAGCGTACGGTCTTGATCCAACACTGCCTCGTAATCAGCATAATCGGCTTCAAATGCAGGATACCAATCCATGCTACCGCCTTTGTAGCCAGTAGATGGGCTGGTGGTTTCTCTAGCGTTTAGGATTGATTATGAGGTGGTTAAAGGAAAGGTAGGCTAGTGTGGGTGACGACAAGAGGTCTTTCGTTTTCCCCTTACTAAGGGACAACATCCCCTTCTAAATAAAGCTTTTCCGCCTTGCGTTGGCCACTGACAAAAACCTTTACATATTTTCGGAAATACCCCAGGTCATGGGCATCATAGGTGATCTCAATACTAGCTGTAGAATCAGGTAAGATCGGATCTTCTTGCCAGTCGGCGGCAGTGCAGCCACAGGAGGTGCGTACATTATCGATGACAAAAGGAGTGCCACTGGTATTTTTGAAAGTAAAATGGTGAGTAATCTCAGTCTTGTGACGGATTTCCCCGAAGTCATGCGTCTTGGGGCTCAACCACTCGACTTTACTAGGAGGAGCGGAAAGGAATAGTGAAAACGCGAGTATGGCAGAGATAATTAGCTTCATAAGGTGATATTATCGACAGTGAAATCTTCCCCTTTTTCTACAACATCCCAGGTATGATCGCCCATTAGTCGCACTGTAGCTAGGAATTTATAAGGCATATTTGCGCCCCATTCGGTCGGCCCAACCATAGAAAGCAATTCTTTCCCATCTGCTTTCTGATACAAATGATAATTAAAATTGATGAGGGGAGAGAAGGGAATGTCTGCCAAATAGATTTTCTCAGAAATGGTAACTCTATCTTGAATCTCCTTAGCCTGCTTCGCCAATAATTCAAACTGCTTACGCAGTTGATCTAATTGCATATCCGTTTGCTCATACATGGCGGACACGGCCCGTCCTTTGATGCGCCCTTTATCTTCAGGCTTGATCAAGGCGCCTCCTACGGTGTGGGCGTAGGGGAGCAAATGCGGATTTTCCGCGACTTTGTCCTTATCAATCGGATTTACAGCTGACTTTGATTCTTGCTTTTCCATATTCAATTTCCTCTACTGGGCAAAATTAAAAACTGCCGACATTGTATGCAACAATGCCAGCAGTTCTAAGTTCATTCCCAATGGGGAATCTATTTCTTTACTTCAATTGGAAGCTCGTTGAACCAGCAAGGTAACCCTTGTTATATACTTCAACTTCGTAGTTACCTTTAGCAAAGGTCTGACCAGGCGTCCATCTGATGCTAAGTGATTCGCTAGAACCATTATAATCAGCTTCTTTGGTCATAGTGTAACGGATTTGCTCACCCGTAGCGCTGTTGGTAAAGATACCAGAACCTAGTTCCTCCATCGCTAATGTCTCACCTAGTGGATTGATAATGCGTACGTGGAAGAATTCAGTACCAGGATCAGTTACTGCATTGTCAGTTGTATTGAAGCGTACCTCGATCAATTCAACATTTTTGGCATTGCTCTTCTTAACTGGCTTGCCACTTTTGCGTAGTTTGTAACCAGCAGCGTCGATGTTTTCTACTTTGATCACAGAAGCGATATCAACTTTTTTCGCCAACTGAGCTCTTTCTGTTTCCAAACTCTCTTTCTCGCTTACCAAAATGGCTCTCTCAGAAGTTAATTGAGCAGAATTCATACGCTCACTTTCAAGATCAGAGTTCAAGGTTTGGTTTTGCTCAGTCAATTGAGTGTTATTGGCAGATAACAACTCATTTTCTTCGCGTAGTTGGTTGATTTCTGCCACGTATTGCTCTACCTGAGATTTCAAGTTGGCCATTTCTTTACGGGCAGCTCTATAATTGCGGCTATCGCCTAATAAGCCATCAATTTTGTCTTTCTGTGTTTTTAGCTCTTCCTGTTGTTGTTCAATCAAAGTGTTCAACTCCTCGTTGCTACCTCTCATCTCCTCTAATTCAGAAAGCGCTTCATAATACTGCTTCTCTAACTCGACTTTCAGTTCTTCGGTTTTTTCGAAATCTGCAGTCAACTCCTTCTTAGTATTATTGAGTTGGAAATTTCTTACACCCAAGAATGCACTAAGACCGAGTAGGGCAACAATGATTACTGCTGCAATAGCAATAGTATTATTGTTACTTGGCTTTGGACTTGAACTAGTTGGATTCGAATTTGAACTGTTCGTTGTCATGATTTTTGATTTAATGAATAAATGCGTGTTTACTAAAAATCTTGTGCTACTTAGACTGGGAATAAAACGCAGGTAACGTTTTTTTAATTGTATTTTGCTCTGCAAAGTTACATATACCTACCTTTTTCGCCAACTTTATCAAATTATTTCACATATAGAGATTGGTTCTTATTTGTTTGGTTTACAGTTGTTTATTGGTCGTTTAGTTACTTTGGCTTTGCCATTAGATCAACTTTTTTTGAGAAATTTCAAAAAAAAATAATTGAGCAAAAAAAAATAATATAACTGACCGAAAATTGGCCCCTTTTGTTCCACAAAATGGTTTACGTAGGGCATAATTTCGATCAAAACTCATTGCTTGATGGAATGGTGTAAATGGGAGGAAAATTAGGAAAAAAAGCCAAAATGTAATCTTTTTGGTGAAAAAATATTTGCAAAATAGTTTCATTTTGCGTATATTTGTATAGTAACAAGGATAAAAACAGCATGATTGACAAAGTTACCATTGGAGATGTACTCTTCTTAGATATAGAGACGGTCTCTAATAAACATCATTTTGAAGAGCTAGATCCTGCCTTGCAAGATCTTTGGCGACTAAAGAGTAGACAGATCCTTCGACAATACGACGAAGAGCTTACCACCGAGGAGGTTTCTGCCTTATATCCTGAAAAAGCCGGAATCTATGCGGAGTTTGGTAAGATCGTTTGTATTTCCGTTGGGAGTGTTCGACGAGACAAGGATAGCAAGGAGCTACATGTGCGCTTGAAATCCTTTGCAAGTGATGACGAGGCAGAATTACTACGCGATTTCAGTGAACTGATTCAACAGCATTATAACGATCCTACCCGATATTCCATTTGTGGACATAATATAAAGGAGTTTGATATCCCCTATATCTGCCGGAGAATGGTGATCAACAGTTTGCCATTACCGCGTCCCTTGAACATAGCGGGCAAAAAGCCCTGGGAAACCAAGCACCTTTTAGATACATTGGAACTCTGGAAGTTTGGGGATTACAAACATTACACTTCCTTGAAGCTGTTAGCGGCAATTCTAGGATTCCCGTCTCCAAAGGATGACATCGATGGAAGTGAAGTGGGTAGAGTATATTGGGAAGAGCAAGCTTTGTCCCGAATATCTCGCTATTGTGAAAAGGATGTCTTAGCCACCGTGCAGCTTTTCTTGCGATATCAGCGCAAACCTCTATTGAAGGAAGAGCAAGTTACGCATGTGGAAATGGCTTAGAATGGTTAGTTCCCATCCAACTACTTCCTTACTGGATTAGGGCTACAGAACCGGTATGCTGACGTACCACACCATCTATGAAAGCAATCTCAGCTACAAAAACATAGACACCTGAACCAGCCAATTTACCATTAACGAAACCATCCCATCCGTCGATGTCACTATTGACGGGGATGTTGGTTCGCTCAAACAGGACTTTACCCCATCGGTCAAACACCATTAATTTCTGGATTTCATTTACTGCATTTGAGCGAGCATAAATGGTGAAGAAATCGTTTATCCCATCATTGTTTGGGGAGAAGACATTTGGTGCATATACCGGATAATCCTTACTTACGCGTACTTGAATACTATCTGTGGCAGTACAGCCAAATTCGTTGGTTACTTCTACAGATATCACTTGATCCTCAAGGGGCAAGAGATTGGGGCGGCTACAGGTTTGGCAGTCCAAAACATCTGCTGGTGTCCAATTGTATTGCAGGTTTTGATAGTTCGAAACAACCGATAGCGTTGTGCTTTCACCTAACTCTAAGCTAATATCAGCCCCTAATTCTACTTCTAAAGGCGGCGGCACAGGAATTTCTACGGTTTGAACGGCAGAGCAGCCGAAGCGATCTCTGATCGTAAGTGTATAGCTATTCTTATCTAATTGAGAGAAAAAAGTTTGCTGCTGTGGCGGGAGATCATCCAATTGATACTCATATGGAGGAAAACCATTTCGCACGGATGTAATGGCTATGGTTCCCGTCCCGTCACTTGCACAAGCTGGTGGGGTCACACTGATGTCTGCCATAATATTGGGGTCGGGAACTACGGTCAGATCCAGGGTGACAATACTATCGCAGCCAATGCTAGAAATCAAGCTATCCAAGTAGATCCCACTTTCCGTATAGCTGGAATTCCCAACGGTGTAGGACGATCCACTACAAATGGTATCCGTTATACTGTATTCTAATGGAACCACAATGATAGTCGCGGTTTCCGAGAGTACTCGACATTTATCATTGCTCAAATTCTCGGGAGAGGCAGCCAATTGAAAGCGGTATAGATAGGTGCCACTGGCAAATTGACTGATAACATAGGACAGATCCGATGCATTGGGAATTACGCTCCAGCTTTGCCCATTGTTGGTACTAATTTCCCATTGGATGAAATCCTGGGCAAAAGGAGAGTTAAATACTTCAGCTTGGATAGTTACAGGATCATTATCTAAACAAACAAAGTTGATCCCCACAGGTGTGATTACCGCATCAGGTCCACATGCTCGGAAGGTAATGTTATCTAAAGCTAGATCATTGCCGATGCCCCCAGGTGCATTGTTGCGAATAGACAAGGTTAGGGAGGTAGTGCCGGGATCCGTTACGAAAGTAAATCCATAAGTATTCCAATCATTATTTTGAGGTACATTACCTGTGGTAAAAGCCTCCACTCCATTAATGAAAAAGCTAACATTGGGGAATATATGCCCAGTCACTCCCTGTGCAATTAGATTAGCCACATCAGCGGAAAACTCATACAATGTGTTTTCACACAGCCCAGTGATTTCTTGTCTGTAGAAAACACCTGGAGAAAAGCTGGCATTAACCACCATCATGTAGCCGTCTGGGCTAGAACTATTGTCCTGCAAATTAATCCAGGTCGGGAATAGGCCCGGCCAGGCTCCGGTATTGTTGGTGATCGTATACGAACCGTCCTGAGGAGGGCCGGAGGTGGCATAGGTATAGTCTGGAGCAATCCCTGGATCATTTGGAAGAATATTGGCAGACCCTCTCCCAAAATCACCATCATCAAAAATATTTTCTCCCAGACTTCCTGTACAGGTATCATTCATCATCAAGAACGAAGCTGGCTTCTCTAGTATTCCGTGCTTAGTTTTCGAGGTACTACTGCTGAGCAAGAGGGCTGAAAATAGAATGATCGGGAGTAATGGTAACAAGGGTGACTTCAACTGCATGAATCAGTACGTTTAAAGATATTGGTCATTAGTCCAATATGCCAGGCAACTTAGTTAGTAGATATTTCAAATATAAACATATCTACCACTAGAAGCATCGCATTCCCACAATTTAACCAGTATGAGACAAATAAGTATCAGCTATGTCCTTGCTGCCTAAGCCCTGGGTGACACAGGTTTTAGGTAACCGCTCTGGTCTACTAGTGAATTGATAGCCATCGAAAGCAGATAGAAGTGGTAACTATTCCAGTTCTGAGAATCTCTAGTTTTTCTCTCTAGAACGAGCGATGGCCTCAATCTTTGCAGCAAAGTAGGGGTAATGAGTGATAACTTGATCGAAGGCACTTTTTGACAGTTTATACATGTCGCAGTAGGTTTCAGCGACGATGGAGGCCGTGCGTAGGCGATGAAGAAATAGGGAGATTTCACCAAAGAAGTCGCCATCCGATAAACGCGTTATTTCTTCACCTTCCTGATTAAGGACCGCTACCTCACCGTAAACAATGAAATACATCTCTTCTCCAATTTCTCCAGCTCTAGTGATGGAACTCCCGGGAGTGAAGACTACGGCCTGAAGGTGCAAGGCGATCGATTCGATAAAGGCATCACTGGCCTCTTGGAAAAGGGGAATCTTTTCCAGAATGTCTGTTTTCATTTGCATGGCCACCTGCGTCTTAAGATGTTGCGGGAGAGTGTCCAGGAATTCCTCTTCGTTCAATCCCAGGCGTTTCTGCCATTTATATTGGTAGTATTCCTGAATACCTTCCTGTAGTTCCAGTGGCAAGGGACGGTAACGCATGAATTGGGACAGCCTTTCTATATTCTCCAGATAATGTTGGTTGGCGGGATCTCGCCGATTTAGAAGGTTGGCAATTTGACCAATTAGTAAACTGAAAAAGGCAAAGCCAGTCAGCATCGTAAAGATTGCATAGGCTTTTTCCAAGACATTTTGTGGTACAATGTCTCCATATCCAACAGTAGAAATCGTGGTTAGACTCCAATACAAGGCATTGATATAGTTCTCAGTGGGGCTCAATTCTGGGTCGGGAGTGCGAATCAGCAGCCAGCCACAGCTTATCCAATGGGTCACCAGAAATATAACCAGCACCAGATACATCAGAGAGAATTGCTGTGAAAAGCGTAGGTTCTGAATACGTAATCTTCCCAAGATTAGTCGAACCTTGTACAATTTGGCTAATCGGAGGAGACGAACCACAGAATTGGAAAACAGCCCGAGCGGTAAGGCGGCGAGAATATCAAATATAAGGCCATTCTGGAGGAGGCGCGACTTACTTTTTCCGCTGGTTTTGTACATGGGGTCCAACTGATAATAAGGATACTTATGATCCAACCAAATATCAAATCCAAAGATCAGGGTTAGGAGAACGGTACCCGATAGAAAAAGGTTGTCATTACTACCCGGAAGGGCAAGATGGTAAGGAATATAGACGGCAAGGTGTAGCGTGAAAGCAGTGATCATTAAATCCCAGAGTAGACGAAAATGTCTATGTCGAAAAATGAAGTCCATGCCGTTTTGTGCCATAAGGGTGCTTTTTGCATGCAAAAGAGTCTAGAAGCAAAGATAGAATTGCTGAAGTTTATCCAGCTAGATTTTGCTTCGCACTTAGGTATTTGTTGAAGAGCCGCTATCGGAGCAAGGCATTTCCACCTGAAATTCGCATGAAAAATAGTCCAAAAATTGAGCAGAGCAGAAAAATGTCTTTTTTTTTCAAAAAAATGCGCTGTTCCCGCCCACAGAATTCACCACTAGCTTTGTTCCGCAAATTGAAATTATTCAGGGTTTGCTCCTGTTTTGACCGAGTTCTGTTTCGAGCATTGACTGCTACCCAAATTTAATTTTGCTCAAAGATGTGCTATATTGATATGTTTTCATGTTAAGTCTCTGTTAAGGGTTAATATTGCATTATAACAGATCAATTAAGAGGTAGCTTAATGTAAAAAGTACACTTACCTTTGTATATGTAATCATCACCGGATACCCCTAATAGTAAGAAAGTAAGAGGAAAACTTCATGGAGAGGCAACCTCGATAAAAGATTACTGTACTGACGCCAATGAGGTTCCAAATCAAACAGCTCATTAGTTTCAGTAAATACTGGCCAAACAAGTTTGCGTCAGGTATAACCAAAAGAAAGATAGCTATGAAGAAGGTAATGATTAAATGTGCTTTGACATTATGCTTTTGTATGGGATTGTATTCCCTGGCTTTGGCCAATCCGAACTTGCCCGCAGTTGAAATTGTGGAGGCAAAGTTTGAAAAAAAGATCAGTTTTGAAGCCAAAAGTGTGCGGGGTAAGGCTACTGTATCCTTATTAGACCGGAACGATGTAAGGCTTTACGCACAGACTTGGCAAAATCAGTCTTCGATTGGAAAGATCTTTGACCTGGAAGCATTACCTAACGGTAAATATGTGCTGCTGCTGGAAACGGAGACGAATGAAATCATTCAACCGTTCCGCATCGAAAGAGGAAGGGTCCAGCTAAAGGAAAGGGAAAGAAAAATTCGCTACGTTCCAATCGTGGCGAAGACAGGAGCATACATTAGCGTTTCCTGGCTCAATGATAAGATGAGTAATGTTGAGGTTGAAATTGAAGACTCGACGGGTTCATTGGTGCTGGGAGAGAAGCTCAAAGGAGTGCTGAAAGTGGCACGCCGGTATGATATCAGTAGATTAAAAACGGGGGTCTATTTGGTAAAAGTTAAGACCAAAACCAAGACCTATTACACAGAGATCGACTGGTAACCTAGTTTGAAGTTATAAGTTCTTGATGATATTATATTCCCGTCCCTTTTGGGGGAATTCAAATAATCCATTAGGGGTTCCATAATTTTGTTGAAGGATTTATTTGAAAACCGCGTCATGAGGCGCGGTTTTTTTTTGCCTCATAGCGAGCAGTAAAAGACTATAAGGTAATCGTCACTACGGTTCCTTCACCTTGCGCAGATTGTAACTCTAAATCCCCTTTGTGCAAACGAATAATTTGGCGAGACAAACTCAAGCCAATACCGGAACCTTCTTCTTTAGTGGTAAAGAAGGGAACAAAGATCTGTTCCATCATATCCACGGGAATTCCCTCTCCATTGTCGGATACTCGGAAGATCACCTTGCCATCTGGATGTTTTTGTAGACTGACATCTATAACGGGATCATCGCTTTCCTTCAAGGCATCCGCAGCATTCTTAATCAGGTTGATCAGTACTTGTTCCAATAGATTAGGATCGCCTTGGAAGGTGACAGGAGTGGGGGGAAGGTCAAGACGAAGATCGATCTTTCTCGATTCCAGTTCAGCCATGAACAAGGTCTTCAGCTCTTTCAAGAGCGCATTGCCATTGATCAACTGGAAATTGGGAGGGGGGATCCGGGTGAGACTGCGATAGGTCTCGGTGAAATCAAGCAGTCCTTCACTTCGTTTCTTGATCACTCTAACGGAATTCTTGATCATGTCTATGTAGTCCGGGTCCAATTGATCCTTGTTGGCTACAACATCGTTGATCGTAGAACTTAGAGAGGCGATAGGAGCCACGGAATTCATGATCTCATGGGTCAAGATCCGAATTAATTTCTGGTAGGCCACCAATTCTTGCGCTTCTAGTTCACTTTGGATATTCTGAAAAGAGATGAGTTTTAAGTTTTCTTTATTCAGTATCAGATCAATAGTACGCACGGCGATCTGCATCAATCGGTTGTCAATGTTCAACTTGAGCAATTCTCGATCTCCAGGCTTAAGGTGGGTGACCGCTTCCCAAAGCTGTTCATCGATTTTCTGCAGCCCACTAAGGTTAACTAGGTAAGACTTCCGCAAAAGCCGTTGTAGTGCTTTATTCATCAATACGACCTCTCCATCTTCATCAATACATAGTAGACCTACTTCAACGTGTTCTACGACTGTTTGCAAGAATTGATGATTAGCCTCCTTCTCCGCACGAATATCTCGAAACTTCCTGTTGATTAAATTAAAGCCATCGTGTAGATCACCAAAGGAATCTCCACGGTGACGACCAGACCCAGTGGTGTTGAAATCGTTATACTGGATGCTTTCAAAAAAATTGGCGAGATCTTTATTGGTTTGATCGACGTAGTTGAACAGGTTGACAATCAAAATGATAGACAAGATCACCCCAAAACCGGTAGTTAAATGAAAACCATTGTCAAGACTGAGCGCTATTCCCAGGATCAATAGTAAGAGAATTCCCAGGCGTACGACGATATTAATCTTAAAGTTATATACCACTTTTTAGTTGTCAATATAGGAAATTTCGAGGCTCCTGTCCATACTCTTCGACTAATGATACTTGCGAAGACATCATTTGTTAGTTGATCCTGGAAATAGTTCGGCATCCAGAGCCGATAGAAGGGCACGAGTTAGGCTTTTGGTACTAAGGAAAGGGAAAGCGGTACAGCCATTAATGACTCTACCGCCCAATAATAGTCCAGCTAGTTTTTTGGCTAAGCCATTAAGCATACCATTTAGGTGTTAATCGCGAAGGCCGCTTTTTTTCGTTTTTTCTTTTGCAATTTCTTTATTCTCTCTTTCTTGCTATCGGCTACTTCTCCAGTTTCCGCATACACTTTCAATTCATGGAGCGCAGCTGGCAAGTTTTTTTCGACCGTCTTTTTGATTTTTCCGCCAAATAAGAAACCCATGAAAGGCTTGAGGTGCATGGTGGCATCCATCTTCAGCTTAGATTGCCCAGGCCCTGCTTCTATGACCGTCCAATGGTTGCCCGCAAAGAGCAGGAATTTAGGACCACCTTCCGTCAACTCATATGCTAACTCTCGTTTAGCCCCGTCGAAATGGGTTAGTTTTTCATGAATCTTGTCATAGCCTTTGATGGCGACATGACAGGTTCTTTCACTACAGGTAGCTCCTTCGAATGTTGGCTCGCCAGTTCCTGTGGCGTGGTCGATGCTAGAGAACCAGACGCCTACATTTTCGAATTTTCGGACAATGTTCCAAAGTGAATCTGCGGATACTTCAATAATCTCACTGGTCCTCGTGATCCTGATTTCTTTGTACTTTCTTTTCTTCTGTGCCATGACGGTTGAATTAAAAGTGAAGGTGATAAATAGAAATGTAATGAGGGTACGCATGATTTAGATATTGATTACCCCACAAAGATCAGGAAGCAGGTAGTCGAAGGTTTTCTGCTTTTGT
The DNA here is from genome assembly GCA_913057785.1 of uncultured Lewinella sp. Taxonomy (GTDB): domain Bacteria; phylum Bacteroidota; class Bacteroidia; order Chitinophagales; family Saprospiraceae; genus DT-111. The sequence goes on from CAJXPD010000266.1 coordinate 14,572, forward strand.
CCAACTATTTTCTAGTTTGGTTCAGGCGGTATTGAGTAGGAGCGAAATTGAATTTTTCTCTGAATGAAGCGGAAAAGGTGGTCACATCTTGAAAGCCTACTTCAAAGGCAATATTCGTTATGGATTGATCTGTAGAAGTGAGTAGCTGTGCCGCAAATTCTAATCTACGTTGCTTTATATAGCGCGCTGGTGTGCTGTTGTAAATCTTTCGAAATTCCCGCTTGAAAGAGGAAAGACTTTTATGGCAGATAAAGGCGAGTTCTTCCATGCTTACCCGACTGAATAGGTTGCTTTCGATCACGGATGTGAAGTGAAGCTTTTCTGGGGTGAAAAGCTCGCGAATAAATTGTTGAGTAACATCCTGTTGTTCTGAGCGCAAAAGGAGCAAGATCAGCTCCTTGATTTTAAGTAAGGCCAATTCCTCGTTCATTAAGGAGGGATTATCAAAGTAGAGGAACAGGCCCTGTATGAATTTGTCGAGGAGTTCATTGCCAATTTGATGCTTCGGGAGCTGGTAGGAGTAGGGTTCTTGCATGAAGGAGGGAGGTTCGTGTTTGTAGATTTCATGTAATACTTCTGGGTAAAAGAAGATTACTATTCCATCCCAATTCCCTTCTTTAAGATGAGCGACATAGTTTCCACATTTCTTGATCAATGCCTGTTGTGGCCCAATCGTCATTGAACCATGCGGATCAAATATTTCATAAGCGCCTTCCACCATGTAAAAGAAGCAAGCCATATCGTCCATACTTCCCGAAACTTCGAATGGTGTTTTGAATTTTGCTCGTTGAAACAATGGTTTCCCTTGAAAACTAAGTACTTTTTGCTCTAGTAACATTTGGTGAAAATAGCTGTTTAGCTTGGTAAGAACTTTCTGAGAAAGTCCAATTGTGAAGATTGGCACTTGTTGACATAAAGGTGTTGCGAAGGTAATGCTCTCAAATATCTCCTTAACTTTGACGTATGAAAACGTGCTTAAACTGTGATGAACCACTGACAGGACCCTTTTGTCATGTCTGTGGACAAAAGGCAAGTACCCGCCAAATCAATTGGAAGACCTTTTTGGAAGACCTCCCAAGGAGTCTGTTCAACTTAGAACATGGGTTTTGGTATACCTTAAAGGAATTAACCCTACGGACTCGTTCGGCCTTGGATGGATATGTAAAAGGTAAGCGAGTGCTATTCTTCAAGCCGATCCAATATGCAATATTAGGCATAACGGTATATACTTTACTGCAAGCATTCAATCCTTTAGATCCTCCCGCAATAGAAGGACTTCGCGAAGAAAATGAGCTGTATGGAACTGGTTATGCCGTTGGGAAATTAATAAAGGATAACTTGAAGTTCTTTTGGTTGCTTGGTATCTTCTTTTATGCGCTTCCTGCCAAGCTGTTATTCCGTAAATACAATTTCACGGAACATATGGTCGTCTGTGCTTATGTATTAGGACATACGGCATTACTAGCATGCTTGTCATTGCCTTTCTATTCGGTGCCTATTATGTTCAACCCCTTTATCTATCTATTTATGGGAGTGATGTACTTCCGACTTTTCAGGGACTCGGTCAATCCTTTAGGTACTTTTGGTGCTGTCATAGGACATCTCCTAATGTGCGTGTTCATCTACTTTGCGCTTCCAATCGCCTACTACTATGTCTTTAATTGAGTCCAAGCTGCTAGCTACACTGCAAGAAAACTGGAGAGAACTGGCGAAGCAGGTAGGTTTGGCGGAGAATCTGATCTCCGAGAGCTGGGCCGAGATTGTTAGGGCTTACCAAAGTGCAGAGCGCTACTATCACGATTTGAACCACATTTCTGATATGCTAATGCTATGGGAGCAACATCGAGCTGATCTGCAGCATCCGAAAATCCTAGCGCTCTGTATCTGGTTCCATGACATCGTATACCAGGTTGACCGGAAGGGCAATGAGCAAAAAAGCGCTGAAAGAGCCCTTCATTATTTAGAACAATCCGAACTTTCTGCTACTGCACTTACTCAAGTTTATCAGTCAATTCTGGCGACACAGGATCATCAACTATCTTTCGATTACCCAGACCTAGCTTACCTTTTAGATTTTGATTTGGCAGTGCTGGGTCGCGATTGGGAACGTTATCTGGAATACACGCATCAGATCAGGAAAGAGTACAGTATTTATCCTGATGAGTTGTATCGACCTGGCCGGCGGAAGGTGCTTGAACACTTTCTTACCCGCGAAAATCTCTATTTCACGGCCTTTGCACAGGAAGAATGGGAGTCTCAAGCCCGTTTTAATCTCAAAATGGAACTTTCTAGCCTGTAAATCCCAATGCGGGAATTTTCCAAAAAACGACAATAACTACCAAAAAATGGGACGGCATGCCCAAAAATAGAAAGATGCCCAAAATGGGG
>CAJXPD010000267.1 GCA_913057785.1 uncultured Lewinella sp.
CGCCCAGTTTCAGAATCTATCATGGGCAGGGTGTCCAAATACTGGGTTTTCAGGTCGTAGGCATAAATTTGCTCATTTTCTGCCAAGATGTACACCTGGCCGTGGTTGTCGCCAGTAATACCTCTCACCGTAACGGCATCTTGTCCAGAAGGATCTTTTAGATAGGTTTTTATATTACTCTTACCGTTTCGGACAATCTTAAGACCATCTTCTACGCCAAAGAACAGTATTTTCGAAAACTCCTGACCATAGGCCGCCGTGATATAGTTATCATAGGCCAGCAGGTGGGAATAATCTTGCACATCATTTTCTAGGGATACATAATAGAGTCCGGTCGTTTCCGCATCTACGTTCCGGTTTTTTCCGGTGCTAATTAGGACATTTCCGGCTTGATCTTCCCAAATCCGGGTGAAATACTTATTCCTCGGCAAGCGATCCACTGGATAGAAATTCATAGCGTTTTCATCCAACAAGAATAGCCTTGGTGTATGATAGAGGGATAACCAAACTTTGCCCTGTTGATCTTCATGCATGAAGAAGGCAGGATTAGGGTAGGCAAAAGGCTTACGGATACTGATAAAATCTCTACTGGTAAATGTCTTGGTCAAGCTTCCAAACTCATCGAATAAGCGGACTCCGTACTTGGCATCATTGATCAATATATTCCCACTCTGTAGAACCAGAAGATTTGCTTTTGCGGCAATGTCACTATGTTCTTCTTCAATTTCTAGTACCTTTTCTACTTGACCTTCCCCCTTGAAGTGATACACTTGCAGACTGTTTCGCTTAATGGTCAATACATAAATCTCACCCTCTTTGTTGACGTGGATATCCCGAACATTACCGCTGACTCCATTGGACAGCGTTAGTTCCACTTTCTCCAATTCATGAGTAATAGGATCTAGCAAGTCAAAGATGTAGTGAAGGTTTCGATAGAGTATGACCAGGCGCCCCTCTTTATCTTCTGCGAGCTCGAGGATGTCGTCGTTTGAGATTTGATTGTTGTTGCCAGGGAAGTTATTAAAGACGGTGAACTCGTAGCCATCAAATTTATTCAATCCATTAGACGTACCGATCCAGATCATTTGATCATTGGTCTGGATAATGTCGGTTACATTCCGATCAGACAAACCATCATTGTAGGAGTAAAAATCCGCCGGAGCCAAATCCTTTTGGCTATTTGAAGTAAGCGGGAAAAGAAAAAGGAAAAGAATCAGCTTTACTACCTGTGGTAGTGGTCTGGGTGAGAAAAAGGGGAAATAGCCTTGATGTTTATTTGATCCCATAAAACACTAGATCCTTATGCACCTTTCAGTAGTCTTTACGTGTAGTATCAACTACAAGTTTACAACGGCTAAGCAAGTAGCTTAGCTGCATTTCTCTTCTTATGGGGTAAAGTTTTGAGCTCGTTCTCACAAAATACTATATATTTTGGAAAAAAGGGACGTGGAACGGTTTCTTGTAACCTGCCTATCGTTCTTACTCGACTAGATCTCGCCGTCCATTTTCTTCTTAATCACTTCGGCCTTACTATTCACTTGTAACTTTTTATAGATCTTCTTTATGTGATCTCGTACCGTTTCAACAGAGATTAAGTATTTATCGGCAATCATCTTATAGCTCAGTCCTTCCACGAGTCCTTCGACGATCTGTTGTTGACGAGGAGTAAGGACATCTTCGGGAGCTTGTTGCTTGGGGGCAAAGTGATCTACTACCTTCCTGGCAATGGACGGAGACATGTATGCACCTCCCCTGAAAACGGTCTCTAGGGCATCTTTTATCGTGTGTAGATCGCTACGTTTTGATAAATAAGAGACGGCCCCTGCACAGAGGGACTTGAAGATACGTTCAGAGTCATCATAGGCAGTCAGCATCAAGATCTCTACTTGTTTCTTACGAGCTTTGATATGCCGGATCCCTTCCATTCCGGACATTCCGGGCAAATTAATATCGAGTAGGATCATATTGACGTCAGAATCTTCCTGAAAATCTAACAGGAAGTCTTCCACACTATCCGTTGCAATATCCACCGCAATGTTGACCTGATCGCCTAAATAGGTGATTAGATTGTCTCTTACCAATGGTTCATCTTCAATAATCCCGAGGTGTATCATCTTGTCTGCAAATTAAGGGGTTGGGTATGCAAAATACTTATATTTGAACAAAAGTCAGTATAGCCAAGTTTTCACTCTCCTGCTTATCCATAATTGGATACCATTCCTATAGCTAGAAACGCTTTTGAACGCTACTGGTTGCAATCCAATAATATTATGAAGGTACATTAGCATTTCCGAAATTCATTTTTTAGGAACTGCACAAACAATTTTTAATTTTGTCCTGGAATTATTACGAAGAACAAAGCGATAGTTTGGACAGAGAGATCATAATCTAGTAACATCTTTAATTGAATCGTTTATGCTGAAATCGAAAATTGCAGGTATTGGGAGCTATGTCCCTGATAAAGTGGTAACGAATGACGACCTGGCCAAGGTAATGGATACATCGGACGAATGGGTCAGGGAAAGAACAGGTATTGAGCAACGGCGGTATGGAGTTAAGCATAAGGAGACCACAACGACTATGGGTGTTCAGGCGGCAAAAATAGCTATTGAGCGGGCTGGCATCACGAAAGAAGAAGTTGATTTTATAATTTTTGCTACCCTTAGTCCTGATTATTACTTCCCAGGCTGCGGGGTCTTATTGCAACGAGAATTAGGCATCACCAATACAGAGGTAGGAGCGCTGGATATTCGAAATCAGTGTTCTGGCTTTATCTATGGACTTTCCATCGCGGATCAATTTGTTAAAACGGGAATGTATAAGAACGTTTTACTCGTTGGTGCGGAGATGCATTCCATGGGATTAGAATTTTCTACTAAGGGACGGAATGTAACGGTGATCTTTGGAGATGGAGCCGGAGCTGCTGTGATACAGCCAGCCGAAGAAGGAGAGGAAGGAATTCTAACTACCCACTTGCACTCTGATGGTACTTATGCTGAAAAACTCTCCTTTATCAATCCTGGTTCCCACGGAGGATATCACCTTGATAAAATGGGAGAATCGGTAGATTTTGGTTTTTCGGATACGGAGTACGGCGAGATCTTTGTGAATAAGCATATGATCGACAACGCTCAAATTTATCCACATATGGAAGGGCAATTCGTCTTCAAGATGGCCGTAAAGAAGTTTCCTGAAGTGATTATGGAAGCGCTTGCAAAGACCGGACACCAAGCTAGTGATATTGACATGCTGATCCCGCATCAGGCCAATCTCAGAATTAGCCAGTTTGTTCAGAAAGTGATGAGGTTGGAAGATGGGAAAGTATGGAACAACATCCAGAAATATGGTAACACAACGGCAGCTTCTATTCCAATTGCCTTATGTGAAGCCGTGGAGGCAGGAGCTGTGAAAAAAGGAGATTTGGTATGCCTAGCAGCTTTTGGTAGTGGTTTTACGTGGGGCTCAGCCTTGCTAAGATGGTAATTATTTGTAAATTAGGGCGCTACGCATCATTTGTTCGAAATGTCTGGATACCTTAAAGTATCTACTACATAAAGATTGTACATTAACTTTTTCATAGCACATTTTGGTCCCGGTACCTATGTACCGGGATTTTTTATTCAACTCAATTGTCATAAGTGAAATGTCAAGCATGAGAGTGATCGATCATATCGTTTACGCCGTTACTGATTTGGATGAGGCCATCCTGGAATTTGAAGCAAAAACAGGGATAAGGCCCACTTTCGGGGGGTATCACCAACATAAGGGTACTAAGAATGCCTTGGTCAACATAGGAGATGGAGCTTACTTGGAATTGATTGCGGTCGATGAGAAAAATACAGCCATAAGCGCACCGCGCTGGATGGGAGTGGATCTCATTGCGGAAGCCCAGGTAACCCGTTGGTCTTTGAAATCTGATCAATTGGAGGAGGATAGCCAGGCTTTACAGACTTTCGATACTAATATGGGAGTTATCGAGGGAGGACAGCGGAATACGGCAGCTGGAGATTTATTATCCTGGATGATGATCTTACCCTTAGCAGAGCCAGTGGTAGAGATTGCTCCATTTGTAACCAGTTGGGGCAAGGGCAGTGTCCATCCGACTCAGAATTTGTCTCCCGTTTGCCCATTGCTGGATATCCAATTTGCTCATCCTGAGCCACACACTTTGTCGAAACTATGGAGTGAATTGGGCCTATCGTACCCCATTTTGGCAGGCCCAAAACCCCAAATCAAGATTCTTCTGGATTGCCCGAAAGGGAACATTGAATTCTAAGGGGCAATAAAAGTGTATCTTGTGCTACAATAAAGGATTATGTAATTGGGTTCTAACTTTGGACTGCACCACGGAAATTTTGTTAGAGAACTAACTTTACATTATGCTTAGGATAAAAATCTTAACCCTACTGCTCGTTATGGGTGGTAGCACACTTCTACTGTCGCAAAATCCGGCAAATAACGAATCTGAATACGAAGCAGCCTACAAGAAGCGTATTCAAAAACCTTACCTCAACCAGGTCTATATTCCTGCTGATATGGCGGAAGCTTTTGCGGAATTCAACCGCCTGATAGATCAAGACTCCAAGAAAAAGTTCAAAAGTGTGCCAGAAGATATCGCGGCGCGTAAGCTTCATTTCAGTTTTGGACGTTGGATGACCGTAAATTGGTCCTTTTACGAGGGGTCTCGTTTCTCCCATTATCTGAAACAAGTAGGTGTGACGCACCCGGATGATATGGCTCGGTTCGTCATTATCTCCTATCACCGATACCTTAACAAAAAGCCATTAGGAATCAAAGAGCAAGTGGTCTTCTATCAAGAGAAGCGCAAGGCCGAGCTAGAGGCGAGGCGTGCCGAAGGGACCATAATCCACACGGAAACCAGACAATTGCAGCCGAAGGGCAGTGGAAACTAAAGGACTAGGTAAACCAGATGGAAAGAGAATTTAGAAATAGGTAGGATTCTTATGTTTTCGTGGACTTTTCTGGAACTGCTGGTGAGTGCAGGCACCCAACCAGCAGATCAGTTTGCCATTTATTCTAGCATGTGAAGGGGAAGCGTTAAGATTCTTCCATCTCCAGAAGAGACTTTTCATATTTTTTGACCATTAAGGCCTGTTGCTCTGCAATTTTGTTCAACACTTTGAGTTCAACATTTAGAGCAGCATCTTTTGTCTCAACATCTTCATGGTAAGGCAATTCTTTCTTCTTGCGATTAATATCCAAAATCTTTTGAATAGTTTGATGTAGGGCGATTCTGGCTTTAACTAATCGTCGTTTGATGGTTCGTCGCATCATACTCTGATGAATTAAGCTTTTTTCAATGGATGAATTAGGTAGTTGGTCGTTGATCATTGTCATAATCAAAAGGAATAGATAGTGCTAAAATATCGCAATTTTTGTCCAAAATAAAATCTTAGCGACAAAAAGGCAATTGAAATTATTTTCTATTTTGACTATGCAAAACGTATTATTATTTTGTAATATGTGCAATATGCCTCATCATTACAAATTTATAACAATCTGCAAAGTCAAATGGATTTGTGTGAGTGTCAGAAAAAATGTTAAAGTTTTGAAGCTGTATTTAGTATCAGTAAAGAAGATGTCTATAGCCACAAAAGATAGAAACCATGCCGGACTATAGATGTACTGGCATACTCATATGTTTGGGTGAGTACAACCGGGATTATAAGGAAGTTGATGTGGAATTGGGTTTGTTCCGCAGTTGTAGGTGTTTGGGGTGGGAACTATAATTTGTGTATTAAATTGATCAGTATTAGAACTGATATTTGAAAGGATTATTTTGTAGTAGATACGATTTAAATCGTTAAAGTCATTCTCAAAATACAAAAAAAATCATATCTGGATAGTATTTAATGTATTATTTTTCATTCGTCCGGCTTTCCTGTTCCCTCTTATCTTAGGTGAGTTGTTTGGGATCCTTAATCATTTCGTTTTTCTTAATGAAGGAAATTCGTTGCTGCACATTCGCAAATGTACGCCCTTGATCTTCGGGGGTGTTTAGGATGTAGTCCTTGAGGCGGTCAATGGTGGTCGTCGCGACATGCATCCGTGTATCAGAGGAAGCATAGTAAATGAAAACCTCTCCATTATCCCGCATGACCCAACCATTGCTGAAGGCTACATTGGAAACGTCGCCAACTCTTTCAATGCCTTGGGGGGCGATGAAATGCCTATTAGGTTGTTTAATAACCTTCCAGGGCTCATTTAGATCGCACAGGAAGAGATAAAGGACATAGCGCAGTCCCGCTGCCGTTCTCCGAACACCATGTGCTAGGTGAAGCCATCCAATATCTGTCTTTATGGGAGCTGGACCTAGGCCGTTCTTTACTTCCTTGACGGTATGGTATTTTTTAGATTCTATCACCTGTTCACCCTCGAGTACGGGATTTTCAATGTCATCGCACCAAGCCCAGCCGATTCCGCCGCCGCCACCCGTTTCTATGAAGCCATCCATCGGGCGGGTATAAAAGGCATATTTACCATTTACGAATTCAGGATGCAAAACACAGTTTCGTTGCTGGGCTGATTTAGAGACCAAATCCGGGAGCCGCTCCCAGTGGATTAGGTCTTTGGTTCGAGCCAAGCCTGAGGAGGCCAAGGCTGCTGAAGTATCGTTTGGTTTGGAAACATCTTTTCTTTCCGCACAGAAAATGCCATAAATCCATCCATCCTCATGTTCTACTAAACGTATGTCATACACGTTCATATCGGGATTGCTTGTCTCAGGCATAACAGTAGGGTAGGGCCAAAAACGAAAGCCATCTACCCCGTTTGAGCTTTCGGCTATGCCAAAAAAGGACTTGACATCATTAGCTTCAATACGCGGCATAAGCAAAATCTTATCGCCCCAGGCCATTGCTCCAGCATTAAATACGGTATTGATCTCCAAGCGCTCCATCAGGTAAGGATTCGTCTCATAGTTGAAATCATAGCGCCAGTTCAACGGCGTATGTTTCCAAGTCAAAACCGGATGCTTGTATCGATGGAATATACCATTATAGTTTTCTTCAATCTTTGGGTTTTCTCTTTCAAGCCACTCCTCATGATCCCTAATTAAATCTAGTCTTCTTTGGTTAAATGCCTCTTTCGTGTTCATGACTACTCTTTTGTATACAAATTTTACTCAGCCAGTATTTTCTTTTCAATTGATTTTGTCAATAGAAAATGCTTATGATCAGTCCGCTAGTTCTTGCCGCAGATTCAGTTTCCCTACAGCCATTGCTCTAAAAGCAAAATGCCAATAATTCCGACTATGGAAATACCTGTTTCCATGACTGTCCAGGAGCGTAGGGTTTCCTTTACACTTAGGTTGAAGTATTCTTTAAAGAGCCAAAAACCGCCGTCATTAACGTGCGAGAAAGTAATGCTGCCGGCTCCGATCGCCAAAGTTAGTAATTCTGGCGAAGTACCTTGCTGTACCAAAGGTAACATGATACCTGCGGCCGTTAATCCTGCTACCGTTGCAGATCCAACTGCTACTCTAATCAGGGCGGCGGTAATCCAGGCCAATAATAAGGGAGATAAACTGCTTTGGGCCAGTAATTGACCTATGTAATCTGCCGCTTGACTTTCCACTAGAATTTCTTTCAATCCACCTGCTCCAGCAATAATCAATAATACCATAGTAATACTAGCCACCGCGGTACTCAGTTCCTGCATTATTCCTTCCATGCTTTTCCCCCTCCTCAAGCCCAGAAAATACAGGGCGAAAAGCACCGAGATGAGCATGGCCACGGCTGGAATTCCCAAGGCAGTACAAATATTTACTATAGTACTATCCGCCGGAAAGATTAACGGCGCGATTGCAGCAAGTCCTATTAGCACCACCGGAAGCAATGCACTGAATATACTTAGAGCCGTAGACGGTAATTCCTCCTCTGGCATAGGAGCAGCAGCCGTAAAGGTATCTAGCGGTTTTGACTCAATCTTCGAGACAAAGGGAGAAAGTCCTAGACCCGCAATCAATATGGCAGGTATCCCCACAATCAATCCATACAATATGGTTAAGCCTAGATCCGCCTTGAACATCTCTGCTATGGCTGTTGGCGCTGGATGAGGTGGTAGGAATCCATGTGTAACGGACAGAGAGGCCAACATAGGAATACCAACATATAGTAAAGGAAGCTGCAAAGTGGCAGCAACAGTAAAAACAAGCGGTACCAATATCACAAAGCCTACCGAATAGAACATTGGGATACCCACTATGAAACCAGCAAACATCAAGGCTAACTGTACCCGTTTTATCCCGAACCACCGTACTAAGGTCGCCGTAATCCGCTGCGCCGCTCCGCTATCGGCTACTAACTTCCCGAGCATGGCCCCAAACCCCAAAATTAGCACCAAAGAGCCCAAAGTGGCTCCCATGCCCTTCTGCATGGCCTGCACCGTGACGGGAAGCGATAGCCCCATGGCTAAACCCACAAAAAGCGAGACGATCACAAAGGAAAGGAAACCATTGATCTTCCAAACGGTGATTAACAGCAGTAACAATAGCACTCCCGCTAGTATGATGAGTAAGGGCATAATGACTAAAGTTTTGTACTAGTGACTGAATACGGATCTATGCCTTAAGGAAGCTACTGAATATACGATTGCAACGCTTGGTCAGTACTCAAGGAATAGGGCGCTTTCCCAGGGGTTGTTCCCCAATTTTTAACTGCCTTTTCTGACATCTGAAATTCCAATGCCCCTCCTTTCATAATATCATGGTGATCAATCCAGCAGTTGTTATGAGTTTGCCCGTTGAGCGTAGAATTGGCTATGTAGACATTACTTTTATGATTATTAGCGGCACTTATTACAAATGTTTTGCCATTGGCTAGGCTCATTTCTACTCGATCAAACAAGGGGCTACCAATGACATACTGAGTGGTGCCGGGAGTGACAGGGTAAAAACCGAGTGCACTAAAGACATACCACGCGGAGGTTTGGCCATTGTCCTCATCTCCACAGTACCCATCAGGTGTAGGGGCATACAATTTGTCCATTACATCCCTCACTTTTTTCTGTGCCTTCCAGCTTTGCCCGGCGTGATTGTAGAGGTAAATCATATGTTGTATGGGCTGATTACCATGCGCATAATTACCCATGTTCACGATCTGCATTTCTCTGATTTCATGAATGGTAAAGCCATAGTAAGAGGCATCAAAAGCTGGAGGCATTTCGAAAACCTCGTCTAACTTATCAGCAAAAGCTTCTTTCCCACCCATCAAATCCATTAAACCAGCAATATCCTGAAAAACAGACCAAGTATAATGTAAGCTATTGCCTTCCGTGAAAGCATCTCCCCATTTCAAAGGATTGAATGGCGATTGGAACTGTCCATCTTTTTTTTTGCCGCGCATCCAGCCACTCTCCGAATCGTACAACAATTTGTAATTGAGCGATTGTTTATAGAACTTTTGGGCATCTTCCTCTTTCCCCATTTCACGAGCCATTTGTGCCAATGTAAAGTCTGCATACGCATACTCTAAACTGCGAGCCGCATTTTCGTTGATCCCAACATCATAGGGAACATACCCCAGCTCGTTATAGTATTCTACACCCGCTCGTCCTACGGAGTTTACCGGTCGCCCGTCGCCAATGGAGGCATTTTTCATCAGGGCTTCATAAAGGGCTTCAGCATCAAAGCCCCTGATTCCTTTGATATAAGCATCCGAAATAAGAGAGGCAGAGTTGGAACCAATCATACAATCTCTGTGCCCCGGACTCGCCCATTCTGGCAGCCAACCTGATTCCAGATAAGTATTGACCAGGCCTTGCATGATCTGGCTATTCAATTCGGGATACATTAGTGTAAAGAAGGGGAAGACTGCTCTGAAGGTATCCCAAAAGCCATTGTCGGTGAATTGATAGCCAGGCAGCACCTCACCATTGTACGGGCTGTAATGCATTACCTCACCCTTTTCATCCAATTCATAGAACTTCCTTGGAAACAGCAGCAAGCGATACAGGCAAGAGTAGAAGGTTTTTATATCCTTCATACTGCTTCCTTGCACCTTGATCCGGTTAAGCTCTTGATTCCAAGCGGCCCTCCCTTTTTGCAAGGTTTCGGAAAAGCTATCGCCACCAATTTCAGTACTCAAATTTCGTTCGGCCTGTTCTGGACTGATAAAAGAAGAAGCGACTTTCACATGAACCTGTTCTCCCTTGTCCGTAGCAAAGCCGATAATGGCGCCTACATGCTCGCCCTCTTGCTCTGCTGCTTTGGGAAAAAGCTCCCAATCATCTCCCCAGGTGTGTAATTCGCGAAAGTCTTTATCAAATGTAGCTACAAAGTAGTTGTGAAAGTTATCCGGAACGCCGCCGCTATTATTTCGGCAATACCCAATAATCTTACGTTCTTCCGGGATGATTTTGACCATGGAGCCCTTGAAGAAAGCATCTAGCAAGATATAAGCTGAATCTGCTTTCGGAAAAGTGAATCGGAAATGAGCCGCGCGCTCGGTTGGAGTTACTTCCGCGACAATGTCATAATCAGCCAAATAAACCTGGTAGTGGTGGGGAAGTGCCGTTTCTGCCTTATGGGAAAACCAAGAAGCCCGTTCTTCTTCCTGGTACTTCAGTTCTCCGGTAAGGGCCATAAGAGAGAAGGCAGCATAGTCATTGATCCAAGGGCTAGGCTGATGTGTTTGTTTGATTCCTCGAATTTTGTTCTCATCGTATTTGTACGTCCACCCATCGCCCATCTTACTTGTCATAGGCGTCCAGAAATTCATTCCCCAGGGAAGCGCAATAGCTGGATAGGTGTTGCCATTAGACAAACTAAAGTCGGAATCAGTTCCCATAAGCGGATTAACCAAATCTACGGGGCTATCCGTTAGGGAAGGTGGTGAGTATAGAGAGGAAGAGTTGGGAGATTGGCAGCTCTGGAGTGAAACCATCAGAACTGTGCTCCAGAAAGCAACTATTTGATATTTCATGCAAATCTACTTGACCACAATAATGATTGAACTTACCATTGATCTTGGGGTAAGAAGTGAGCATTAATTTTGTTGGATTGACAATCTAGGTTTTTCGTTTTGTAGGTGGATAATCCGTGAAGACCATCCATCATTTTGCGATTCTCACTTACTTGAAATCCCCAATTTGTAAACTTCTAATAGACCGATTGAAATATCCTGTCCATTTTCCAAAGCTAAAATTATAGAAAATTTTTGAATTATGTGCTCGTGCACAGAAGAATTTTTATTTTTGTTTTAGGCGGTTTTCAAATGATGTTTTTGTGACCGGCCCTAATTTACTGTTGAGTTCTTATTATTTTTGGACTTTTGAAAACATGGAGATTGACCGTATAGATATAATTCAGAGGGGCTTCCTAAGAACCAAGAGGATTTATTACTTTACGGTTGTTTTGATCAAGCAAAACTGATCAGGAGAATTTAACCCGTTTTATAATCACCTATTTCAGCCAAGTTGCAGATAGAGAATAGCGAATAGTTGGCAAAGACAATTGAAGATGAAGAACCGAGTACGGATCAAAGATATAGCGGAAAAGGCAGGTGTTTCGAAAGGAACCGTTGATAGAGTTTTACATAAACGAGGAAACGTTTCGCCGGAGGCGCGGAAGAAAGTGCTAGCCGCCATTGAGGAGTTGGATTATCAGCGAAACATAATCGCTAGTGCACTTGCTTACAACCGAGTTTGGAAAATTGCGGCCTTGTTGCCACGTCCGGAAGAAGATCCTTTCTGGCAGCAACCTAAGATTGGGATTGGCCGTGCTCATCGAGCTGTACGTGATTATGGTGTAACGATCAACTTCTATCATTTTGCCGAAGCCAATTCCGATGAATTCCTTTCCTCCAGTCGCAAGATATTAGAGGGCGGATACGATGCGGTCTTGGTTGCCCCCATCTTTGCAAAGGAAGGACATGATTTTTTGGATGAATGCCAGGAAAGGGGACTCAAGTACGTGCAGATTAACACCTATCTACCGCGAGAAGATGAAAATTTTCTTTGCTATATCGGTCAAGATTCCTACCAAAGTGGAATGCTAGCTGCCAAGCTGCTAAGTTTCGGTGTGGCAGAAGGGGATACCGCTATGGTATTACATCTGGAAAAAGCAGTATATAATTCCATGCACTTGATGGAAAAGGAAAAGGGATTCACTGAGTTTTTTGCGCAAAACCCAGGTAAGAAGATCCAGCTCCATCAAACCAGTTTTGAAGATGTCTTTAACAAGGAAGCCTTTACCCGTTTTCTACAACAAACATTGGAACAACATCCTACGGTGGGGGGTATATTTGTTACTACTTCCCGTGCATTTCACTTAGTCGAAGCCTTAGAAAGAATGGGAAGGTCAGAGATGAAGGTGCTTGGCTTTGACTTGATTGATGACAACTTGAAGCACCTTGAAACCAACGAAATCGATTTCTTGATCAATCAGAATCCGCTCAAACAAGGATATCTGGCAATCATTAATATATTCAATCATCTAGTGTTGAAGAAGGACGTGCAGAAGATCCAATATCTACCGTTGGACGTGGTGATGCGTGAAAACATGCAATACTATCTCAATGTAGAAGAGGAGTTACATTTAATTATATAGCCTTTCTTGTAGATGTGATCAGCCGAGGATATCCCTATCTATTCTGTGCCATCGCGCACTCATCTGAGAACTTATTTTATCAAATAATTTAGCTTGATTGACGTATGAATCAACTCAATCGAATTTTATTCCTATTGTTTATTGGTGGATTTCTTTCTTGCCAGCCCAAAGCAGAAGATAAGGTCGAATCCTTCGATGTGATCGTCCTGGGAGAAGGTACAGGGGCTGTATCAGCTGCTATCCAGGCGGCTCGAAGCGGCGCCAAGACCTTGTTAGTCAATCCACTACCATGGTTAGGGGGGATGCTCACATCTGCTGGCGTTTCTGCAACGGATGGTAACCATCAACTGCCGGCGGGACTCTGGGGGGAATTTAGAGGATTGCTACGTGAGCACTATGGAGGGGAAGACTCACTCTTCACAGGTTGGGTCAGCAACACCATGTTTGAGCCGAGCGTTGGAGCTAAATACTGGGACGAATTGGCCGCTGCTGAACCGCAACTCAAAGTATTTTCAAATACACAATACAAAGTGTCTCCACGTCTTGAATCAGGATGGCCAGTAGAGTTAATTTTGGCAGACGGAGAGCGCCTACAGGTAGAAGGGAAAGAACTAGTAGATGGAACAGATCTAGGCGACGTAGCCGCTCAGCTTGGTGCGAAATATGATGTAGGTATGGAAGCTGCGTCTCAAAGTGGGGAATCCATTGCACCCGAAACTGCAAATGATATCATTCAAGACTTTACCTATGCAGCTATTTTAAAGGACTTTGGAGAAGGAGAAGATCGTACCATTGACCCACCAGCGAGTTACGATCCTAGTGTCTTTCAGTGTTCATGCCAATATGAATGTGATAAGGAAGAAGCTCACCCCTGCGCTACCATGATATCCTATGGGAAATTGCCAAATGGTAAGTACATGATCAATTGGCCCATCGTCGGTAATGATTACTATGCAAATATGGTGGAGATGGATGATGAGGCCCGAGAGGAAGTCTATGCGAAGGCCAAAGAGCATACCTTAAATTTCATTTATTACATCCAATCGGCTCTAGGATATAAGCATCTGGGCCTAGCCGATGATGAATTTCCGACGGCAGATTTACTGCCTCTAATGCCTTATCACCGGGAAGGAAGACGGATACACGGCGAGGTACGCTTGAATCTTAATCATGTTGTAGATCCTTTTAAGTTTGAGCTCTATCGAACGGGAGTTGCTGTTGGAGATTATCCCATCGATCATCACCATGATATGGTTCCGGATGCTCCGGGGATGGATTTTCCCTCGGTTCCTTCCTTCAATATTCCAGCAGGGGCGCTAATACCTAAAGACGTGGATCATCTGCTGATTGCTGATAAGGCGATATCAGTGAGTAATATTGTCAATGGCTCTAGCCGCCTCCAACCGGTCATTTTGCAGATCGGGCAGGTGGCGGGCTTGATGGCAGCAATGGCTGCTCAACAGGGTAGCAGTCCTGATCGGCTTGATGTTCGAGCGGTGCAGGATAGTTTGCTGGTGCATGGAGGATATCTAATGCCTTATATGGATGTTTTGCCAGATCACCCGCATTTCGGAGCTATCCAACGTCTAGGGGCTACAGGAGTGTTGAAGGGTAAAGGCATTCCTTATAAATGGGCTAACCAAACTCGTTTTTATCCCGATACAACTTTACAAGTTGCCAACTTGTTGGCCGATCTTGAAGGGTGGATGATTTCGGATAAATCGACCGCAACCTCTTCCAGTACAGATTGGGTCAATGGTCAATTCTTGGCAGCGTTAATTACAAACTTGTCCTCGGACAAGGCCATTGATCAAAGCGAATTTCAGACCACCATCTCCTCCTGCCAGGGAACCGCCTATGATGCATCAACGCCCTTGAAGAAAGCTTGCATCGCGTTAGTATTAGATCGGTATCTGGATCCTTTTCATACACAAAAGGTTGACCTGCAGGGTAAATGGATCGATTAAATAAAGCTTGTACTCTCGTAGATGAAATAGTTGGACTGAATCAAGGGCCGGTATCTAGAGAAATTCTACATTTGCGGCTATGATCATTCAAGCGGAAAATCTAACTGCAGGTTTAGGAACAGAAGTATTACTGCACAATATCGACTGGACGGTAGAGCCCAATCAGCATTGGGTAATTACTGGTGCCAATGGTGCTGGGAAATCGATGCTGATCAACACTATTATAGGACGCTCGCGGATCATGAAAGGAAGTCTGCGTTTCCCTTTTTTGGGAGAGAAGGTGGATTTCCTGAAGAAGAAAAAGGCGATCACTAGAGTATCTTTCACCGATACATCCAAGCTCTTCAAGAGTGCGGAGATCCAACATTATTACCAGCAACGCTATCACGCCTTTGACGCGGACGGTCACCTCACCGTCCGAGATTATTTGCAGACAGGGGGCTTAGATGAGAACAATCCTGAACATTTAGCCGTACTACAACTCCTTGATCTTGATGTACTGATCGATAAAGAGCGGATTAAGTTATCAAGCGGCCAAACCCGAAAGCTATTGTTAGCGAAAGCCCTGATCAAGGAGCCACAACTCCTATTGCTCGATAACCCTTACATTGGACTGGATGCCGGCAGTAGGCAAATTTTAAATGACACGCTGGATCGACTTGCATCTGAACGAAATATCAGTATTATCCTTTCAGGGCACTTCGATGTTTTGCCCAATTGTATCAGTCATCGACTCCACCTTGAAGAGGGGCACGTCGGTTACCAAGGCTCCATGAAGGAGTTAGAAGCAGATCAAGTTGCCGAATTGACGAGCCAGCAACTAGAAAAGTTGGAAGAAGTGAAAGCCTTCTATCAAGAAAAAAAGAAAGTATTGCCGGTTAAGGATGTATTCCAATTAGATGGTGTCAGTGTTAGGTATGGACAAACAACTATCCTGGATAATTTGAGCTGGCAAGTAAAGCCCGGAGAAAAGTGGATGCTGAAAGGCCAAAATGGTGCTGGCAAATCTACCTTGCTCAGTTTGCTTTATGGAGACAATCCGCAAGCCTACAGCCTTCCCGTTTATTTATTTGACCAGAAAAGAGGTCCCGGGCAAAGCATTTGGGCCATCAAAGAAAGGATTGGCTTTACTTCTCCAGAACTGCATGCCTACTATGATCAGGATTTGCTGGCTCGGCATGTCGTATGGAGCGGTTTAACGGATACTTTTCATGTCAAGCCAGGTACTCCCACTGATTTTCGAGTGATCACGGAAGCCCTCTTTGCATATTTCGGGATATCGGCATGCCTAAACCGCCCTTTCAGCCAATTATCTACAGGGGCACAGCGGTTAGTGTTATTCATGCGAGCCGTCATTAAGGTACCACCTGTCCTACTTCTTGACGAACCCTTCCAAGGTTTTGATCAGCAAACTATTCAGGCCTGCCGAAGCCTATTAAGTAAGGTGCTGGATGATCAGTTTACCCTCATTTTTATCACCCACTTTGAGCATGAAGCTCCCAGTATTGTGGACCAGACTTTCCGTTTGAAGAGCTAGGAGTCTCCAACTTACTCCGTACTAGGTAGAAAATCTGGAAGTCCCTTTACCAATTGTTGAAATAGTCCGGTTGAATCGCTATCGAACCAAGTTTCGGGCTTTTGACTGGATTGGAAAACGAAGGGATTTGTTCTAGTGGTGTCGCGGTAAATATCGATAGAAAGCCCTTCAGGGGTTTGTGGCCCCTTTAGACTGATCTGTCCAAATCTAAAATTCGCTGCCGCTAACTCATCAAAATCGTCAGCAAAGGTCTCCCCACGTAGATTCGTAAATTGATGTAAATAGTCTTCGACCTTCATGGAATCCAAGAGCTGATCTTCGAACGTCCAACCATTGGGACCTTTGCTGAAGGTTAGACTGTTATCTGCCTGTTGGATAGTAAGTTCCTGAAAAACGGTGCTTGGTGGTGTATTGGTCAGCATCCTATCGCGGTAGGAGTTAAAGCCTTGTCCCAGGGTTAGGGTTTGGAAACCATCCACCGCATATACTTCTTTTCCGCTACTGAGCCGTATATAAGAAGTCCCAGTTTGAGCCTGTTGGTCAAAAGCGAAGCGTCCGGAGATAAAGTCTTCTAGAAGCGTTTCGCCATCAAATATCTGAATACGCGTACCTTGACCTTCGTTAACTTCATAGTCTGCCCATTTCTCTTCGCTATTAGCAGCAATATATTTTGTTTGTATCAGTCTTATGTTGCTAAGCAAGGCTTGAATGGCAGCACTGGTCGCCTTGGTATTCACGGAACCACTTGAAGCTATCCAGCCGGTCCCCTCTCGTTGAAGGGTTATTTCTTCGCTGGCTGGAGGTTTGGTATTGATAATGATTCGACTTACCTGGCTCGTGTCTACCTGGATT
>CAJXPD010000268.1 GCA_913057785.1 uncultured Lewinella sp.
CTTCCGAAGTCTTTAAGACTTCGGAAGTCTAGTCCGCTGCACGCTCCAGCCCGTAATTAATCTAAAAAACAAAAGAAATGAATCCTGAAGTTGATTATATAACGATCGCCTCCAACAAACCTAAAGGGAAACGTCCTTATTTCTTTAATGATCCAGCGGTAGAACGAGTACTGAATATCACAATGGCAGTGGCTAGCGAATTGGCGGTTGCCAGAGAACGTGTGGATACCTTGGAGAGAATTCTAGAGGAGAAAGGCATCCTTAGTCGGGAGGAGATTGAGACCTATGTGCCAAAAACCAAGGCCATAGAAGAACAGCGTCAGACCTGGCACAGCGAGTACATTTCTCGGGTGCTCCGCATTGTTCAGCAAGAGATGGAGGAACTGGCCAATCCCGACAAAACCTTGGCTGAAATCGCAGATGATATTGATCAAATGTAAGAGTATGTTTAAATTATGAATCCAACGAACACCGTAAATCAGTCTTTCCAAAATATCGTCGATAAGAACATCGAGGCCATCTGTGAGGGGTACCATCCTTCCGAGGCCCTTTATGTTATTCTAGAAGGGCCCCGACTTTCAAATCGGGGACACAGCAATATTTCGAAAGGATGGGCAGATTTCTGTCACTCTCCTATTTCTTTGCTTTCCGTAGACTGGACAGAGGGACCCTTTGAAGAAGAAGTCCCAGGTATGGCTTGGGTAGGAGGAATCATACAGTTACGTGTTGAAGTAAAAGAACGTATATTTGAACAAACTTTTCGCGCCACCTTCGTATTAACCCAACACGATGGGGAGTGGAAGATCAAACATGAACATGTTTCTGCTGCTCACGAAGATCCTTATGGGATTGGTGATTGGTTGAAGAAGTAGTTAACGAGGAACCAACGATTATGATAGAAAAAACATTAGACGCGTCCATACTTTTCAGTATCATCGACCTTACTAGCCAAATTAGACTTAGAGGAGACCTGATCTACAAGTTTGCTGGTATCACGACACAACAATATGTTATCCTGCTGCATCTAGCCAAAGACCCGAATATTCCCTTTATTGAAAATGGAGATTATACAGAAGGCATGTTTGCCTCTGAGTTGGCTGACTCCTTGAAGGTGAGTCGACCAGGCGTAACCAATTTACTGAAAACCCTGATGCAAAAGGGTCTGGTGAAGCAAGTAGAGGACGAACAAGATCGACGCAAGAAGCGGCTCTTCCTCGCTCCCGCCGCCCGTAAACTCATCCTGGAAATCGAACCCCTACGAAAGGAAGCCAACTCTGCCTTTCTATCTCAGTTCAATACCGAGGAAAAGGAACAATTCTTGTCGTTCATCGAGCGCTGCTCTACCTATGCCAAAGACCAGCTCGAAAACCCAGAGGCTCTTACCCGTATGTATGAACGACTATTTGCTTTGGCCGAAAAGAAATAAGAAGCTTACCTCCTATTCACTGGGCAGTTGTCTAAACAAATAGATTAAGCCCAATCCCAAGGTGCACATAATGATGCCATATACACCAGCTGAAGTGGCCATAGCTGGATTATTGAGCATGGTCGGAGCCGTAGCGATAGCCATTCCCAACACATTATTTTGCATCCCACTTTCAATGGAGATGGTGATGGACTGGGGCGTGTTCAAACGAAGGACTCGGGAACTTATAAAACCAATCCCAAAGGTCAGAATATTCAAACAGATCACGCCCAAACCAGCTGCCATAATGAAGTCCCAAACGTTGCCCAACTCCGCCAGCTTTAATACGATCAATGCTAAAGCAATCAGGATAAAAATCCCAGATCCCCAAGCCAGAGCTTTGCGACTCCGCTGAGAAAAATCAGGAAAACGGTAATTGATAAACATCCCTATCGCCACAGGCAGCGCCGTGAGTTTAATGATATTGATGATCGTCGTCATAACTGGAAGTTGAATAGCCTTTCCACTCTCTCCCATTATGTGTAATAATGAATAGTTGATGATGAAGGGGATAGTGAAAACCGTAATGACACTTGAAATCGCAGTCAAACTGATCGATAAGGCGGTGTCACCCTTCGACAAATGAGATATTAAATTGGAAGTAGCCCCACCAGGACAGGCAGAAACGATCATTAACCCCATAGCTACAACCGGATCCATTGGTAGTACCGAAATGATCAGAAGCCCCACCAAAGGCAGCAACACCACCTGATTGCATAGTCCGATGAAAACGGCCTTGGGAAATTGACCGACACGCTTGAAATCATCGAGGGTGAGCGTCATCCCCATTCCAAACATGATGAGGAAAAGAAGAAGTTGTAATAACTGGGGGACCATGGCCATGAAAGCTTCCATCCGAATCCGAGCATTTAAGTTGAAGAATTAAATCGACTGCCGAGCACTTCATCACTTGCAAGTGGATCAGAAGTCTATGCACGGAAAATACAAATTAGTTAACCAAATTAATTAGTTTTGAACAGAAAAGCGCCAAGTCATAGCGCTTTATAGGAAACCCTAATGAAACACGTTCTCCGACAATTTTGTCGTTAGCGTTTTAGCTAGAAGAATTACGCCCAGCGGAAGTAAGACTTTTAGTTAAAAGGGTAACTCCAAAACACAAAAATTGTCAGAGAACCATGAAACAATAATATGGAGAGATATAAAGCCTTAGCGCTACAGGTGACTTGTGAGGCGGTGAACAAAGCGAAAAACAAAGAAGAAGCTCATGGTATAATGAGAAAAACCATCGAGCGGCTTGATCAACAGATTCGTGCCTCTAAGGCTTTTATTGGCCCTGATACAAAGCTAGTGGTCTTGCCGGAGTACTTCTTAACCAGTTTCCCTCTTGGAGAGAGTATCGATCAATGGAGAGACAAAGCTTGCCTGGAAATTGATGGTGAAATCTATGATTTACTTGGGGCAGTTGCGCAAAAGCATGATGTCTTCCTATCCGGAAATGCCTATGAGCTCGACCCCCATTTTCCAGAACTCTACTTTCAAACCAGCTTTATCATTGACCCAAGTGGGGATGTGATACTGAGGTACCGCCGCTTAAACTCCATGTTCGCTCCTACCCCACATGATGTTTGGGATCAGTATTTAGATAAATATGGGTTAGAAGCCGTCTTTCCAGTAGCTGACACAGCGATCGGACGCTTAGCCTGCATAGCTTCTGAAGAGATCCTATATCCGGAGCTAGCGAGATGCTTAATGATGCGCGGTGCGGAAATCTTCCTGCATTCTTCTTCGGAAGTTGGAAGTCCACAATTAACCCAGAAGAATGTAGCTAAGCTAGCTCGGGCCATCGAGAATATCGCCTATGTTGTGTCCAGCAACTCTGCTGGTATCGCCGATATTTCCATTCCCTTCGCCTCTACGGATGGGGGATCCAAAATTGTCAATTATGAAGGCTTGGTATTGGCGGAAGCCAGTCCAGGTGAAAGCATCGTCGCTCATGCTACCATAGACTTACCTGCATTGCGGCATCAACGCAAACGCATTGCTATGAGTAACTACATCGCCCGACAGCGCTTTGAGCTGTATGCTGAAAGTTATGCCAAACACCACTTTTATCCCGTCAACAGCATTACCGAAAATCCAAGTTTCACAAAAAGGGACTTCGTGTCCAACCAAATTGCTGTAGTCAAGAAACTAACCCAAAACGGAATCATTTAAGCATTCTATTTCTTGAACAGCATTTTAGCCACTTCCTTGGCAATACTTACCGTATCTGGACTACGAAAGGGTTGCTTTAATTGCTTGATCCAGTAGATCAACTGATCGAGCCGTTCGTTAGCTATAAAGTGACTTGTTCCGGGCAACATACATAGATTAGCTTGAGGCAAGGCATTAAAGATTTCCAGGGTATGCTCCATGGTTACCGCATCTCGATCACCGACCATTAGTACGACCGGTACCTTTACTTCTTTCATCTTTTGAATGGGAATATTAGGGTGGAAAGCCATGAGTTTAATTTGCTTGCGCATGGTAGGGTCTTCGATCTCGTCATAGCGTCCCACAAAAGCGACCAATTCCGGATGCAGTGCCGTGGAATCCGGTCGTAGATTAGCTCCCGAAATCAGCATGGAGTTGATTCGCGAGGGAAAGCGATACCCCAGAATTAAACCCAATATCCCACCATCGCTATGTCCCCAGATACGATAGTTTTCGTGTCCAAGATGCTCCATCAGGGCATTCACATCTTCTGCCATAGCTTGGTAAGTCAGTTCCGTAGGAGGGCAAGTACTTCTACCATGGCATCTACTGTCCATCAAGATAACCTGAAAGTCATCCGCCAACAATGATACCATCTTGTGTCGACTACTGGCCGAGCCCCCATTTCCATGCAAAATCAACAATGGCTCTCCTTCCCCGAATACCTCATAGTTGATCTTCGCATCTGGCACTTCCAGGTAGGCTCTCATTCCTTTAATTCCATCTATGGTGATCTCCTGCGCATTGATTCCCAGCACCATCAGAAGGCATCCCAGCAGCCATATCGTCATTTTTTTCATGGATAGATTTTTTTTTGATACAAATCTATGTATCGTCACATCCAATTCATTGTAAAAATCAGACAGTTTGAAATTGATCGAAGCCCGACCCAACAGCACTTTTCTGCAAAAGCTGATTGATAGATACCAATTCTACCATTTTCAGAATGGCGTGGTAGCTAAGTCCATCCCGAATGGGAAAATAGAAGGATGGATAGTTATCGATGGTCAATTGGAACTTCTAGATAGTCAGCAGAATCAATTTGTTCCAGTAGAGGGGTATGGCTTTTACCCCATGAGTAAAGAAGTTAACTTATTTAGAATCCCAGAAGGCTTGATCTGCTTGAATATCAAGATGCATTTGACGGTGTTGAGCTATCCGTTCTTTCATGGCTTCTTTCAACATTGGAGAGAGTTATCAACGGCTAGCCTGTTCGATGAGAAAAGCTTTGCAAGCATTCAGGCCTTGAGCTTTCTACAACAAGAAAACATAGATACTTCTATGCTGGATAAAGCATTGGAACGCTTTTTCAAACAACAGAAGGCTGTTCCGAAACTTTCTCAAATCATCGTTTTCATGATGGAGCGGTTAAACTCTTCTACAAAAATTAGTGATCTAGCGAATACCATGAATATGTCAACAAAAACACTAGAACGGCTTACCTATAAACACTTTTCCCTTTCTCCCAAAGACCTTTGGAACATCATCCGATTTGGAATCACCACAGCACATTTAAGAAGGGAAGAAACCCAGAAATTGATCGAAGCGTTGTCCTTTGGCTATTACGACCAATCCCACTTCAACAAGACCTGCAAAAAAATCACAGGCTTGTCCCCTAAGGAGCTCTTCAGCCAGATGAAGTTGCCCACCAATGACCTCCTATTTGATGGGGATTGATTATTTGTATATTTACAGTCTTCTAATTTCACGGATCATGATGGAAAAAGACACGGGCGCAAGGATCATATGGCATATCTTAGAAATAAGCAATTTGCTGAATAAGTATGGTGATAATATTAGTCAGGAAGTTGGATTGACCACCCAACAATGGCTTATCATGCTATACCTCGCCGGTGACCCGAACATTCCCTACTTTGATCGCGAACAGCACACCAAGCCCTTAATGGCCTCCGAACTTGCTGAAGCCTTCAATGTGTCCCGCCCAAACATTACTAATCTAGTTAATGGGCTCTTAAGAAAGGGGATGGTGGAACAAGTAGCAGATGAAGTAGATCGACGGAAAAAACGGTTAAAGCTTACCCAGGAAGGCGTAAACTTGCTAAAGAAGCTAGAGGCTGGCCGTAAGGCCTTTAATAACAACCTACTGAAGGATTTATCAGCAAAAGACAAGGATCAATTCCTCGATTACCTTGCCCATTGCAACAATACCATAATCGGACATTTCAAGTAGCAAACCCTGCTTTGCGATGAATTTTTGGTTTTCACCGATCATTGTTTCTAGCCGTATCTAGCTCAGATCTAATGTGTTGGACAAAATCTGCCCGCCTAATTTCCATCTTTGCCAAGACCGCACCAGCTACCTCCAATTCCTGCATCGTTCCAATATAGCGTTGCTGAAGCCCCGTCGGTTTAAGGGCTGACCAGGGAATTAGAACACTTTGCTTAATAAAAAATTGGGCACTAGGGATAATCAAAAGTCCATCAGCTGTTCTATAGAATTTAAAGATTCGCTTGAAGTAGATCCCATCGAAATAATTGTAGACTAGATTGAGCGGAACAGCGGACAGTGACTTGGCATCTTCTGTAGTTGGGTAGGCTGATAGCAATGCTCTCCAGGTCTTATTATTAAGAATTCCTTCCCGCATTCGGTTGTAAATAAACAATGCAAAAATGCAGAATCCTATAAAGAGTAATGTATTCATAATTTAGTCAATCTCTTTCGAAAGGGGATGGCAATCAGACGTGCTAGGGTTTCTCCCTTCCGACAAACTTCCCTTCGCCTGAAAGGAATCTAAGGGCTCTAATGACGTTTCTCTCTATGCTCTCTTCCGTCTTTAAATTAGCAATATATCTATTGATTTCTTTCTGTCTAGAGGGAGATAACCGATCAAAGGCTGCTTTAGCCTGGGGATTTCCCTCCAGAGCTGCCGTGAAGGTAGGATGAGGCTCAATGGTTCTGTCACTGGGATCAAATTCGATTTCAACAGCAATCTCTTCTCCAATTCTTCGAGGCGAATCCTTCAGCATTTTTAGATTGACATACAACCGCCAATGGCCACTGTATTTCACTAAAGTCTGTTGATAAGGCTTCCCATTAATGGTGCCTCGAATGGGGATAGCTCCTTTGTTCTTGTTCGCTTGCTGAAACACCTCCTCGAGAATAGTAGCGGGTACAAAAACGAAAGGATTTCCTACAATGATTTCCAAATTTGCCCGGAATTGATGCATTTTGAGGAATAATTTCAATAGTGCTTTTTATTCTTCAACTAAAGTACCGTTAATCATCAGGATTGTAAGCCCAGATAGAGGACTATTTGCTAAGGGAGCTTTGAAGCCGGATCTGTCCGAGCGAACTACCCACCTAGAAATCGACTGTCTGTAACCAACGAACCAACTGTCTCTGTAATTCTTCAGCATGAATAAGTCGAAGCCCATCTGGTGCTTCCCTTGCCTGTGCTTGCTGATCTCTTAGAAAGAACCAAGCTTTCATTAAATGGCCACCATGTGAATCTACCTCTAAGGTAGGGAGATCCATCGCTAAAGCTGCAGGGGGGCTAGCTCCCTCGCACTGACCGAGATCTACGTTTCCTGCTTGTTCTCCCGTCCCCCACTTTTCTAAAATGTGTTTAGCCATCATGCCAATGCGATTAGATGTAGCTACATCTTGAACACTTACATGCTGAGGCAAACCTTGTTGGATCAATTGCTGGATGTAAGGCTGCACAATACTGCCTGTCCAATTGAAAATGGTCGTTGGACAGGACAAATCTTGTACGAAGGCAGCCTTTTCATGCTGGAAAGCAGCACGGTAAGCCAAATGATAGTCCGTTCCTGCTACCAAATAGTCTACCGCTACTTTATGAAGCACTGAGGCTGGAGGAAGGCCCGTGGGAAGGCGGTATTGCACTTTGTCGAAACACCAAGGGAAGAAAGTAAATAGATCTCGAACTATGGACCAGACGGTCATCAAGTGACTTCCATCCGATTTCGGGCTGATATCTGGAAAGTAGGCTTGTAAAATAGCTTCCCGTTGCTTCTCCGTGAAGTGCGCCGCATTGTCCAAAAATAGCTGCGAAACCTGATCAGGGTAATCTAATGCATACCTTATACCCAATTGAGCTCCGGTTGCAGTTCCATAAATGCCTATCCGAGTCAATCCTAATTCCTCTGTCAACCGCCTCATCACCTTGGCATAAGATCGCATACCACTCGGTTTTTCCAAAAGCCCCGTAGATTGTCCATATCCAGGCGTGTCAGGAGCAAGCACCAGGAAATGCTGGGCGAGTTCATTCATTAAAGGGATCATCATGGCCGAGGAACTGGGTGAGGCGTGGAAGAGCAGCAGAGCTGGTCCCTCCCCCATGATTCGAAAGTGCAAGTTTCGGCCGTCGAGGTCGATCTGGTATGAGTGCATAGATGAGCGTTGTATTTCAGTGCAGATGTCGTAACAAGAATGCTTACAAAATAAAATTAGTTAATTTAGTTAACTATTAAAATGATTAACTAAATTTTTATTACTTTTCAGTATGCAAAATACGCAAGTCATTTTACAGGAGCGACCGCAAGGGATGGTAGCCGAATCTAATTTTACTGTACAGCAGGGCCCCATTGGTGAAATCGAGGAAGGTCAAGTTCTAATTAAAATTGCCTACATCTCCCTCGATCCAGCGATGAGAGGCTGGATGAATGCAGGTACCACTTATATCAAGGGTGTCGAAATCGGTGCGGTCATGCGTGCTTTTGCCATCGGAGAAATCATCGCCTCGAAACACGCAAAATATCCTGTTGGTACTTGGGTCGAAGGACTGCTAGGCGCACAAAGCCATGCCATTTCCACCGGGCAAGGCCTCAGGATAGTGCCAGCCGATCAAGGGAATTTATCTTGGCATCTAGGAATACTTGGGATGCCTGGAATGACAGCCTATTTTGGCCTGCTAGAACGAGGCAAGCCGGAAGCCGGCGAAACGGTATTTGTCAGCGGAGCCGCGGGGATTGTTGGTTCAACGGTGGGGCAAATCGCCAAAATAAAGGGATGCAGGGTGATCGGAACAGCCGGTTCAGATCAAAAGTGTAAATACTTGATCGAGGAATGCGGTTTTGACGCCGCCATCAATTACAAGACACAGGATGTCAAAGCCGAGCTGGCACGCCATGCCCCTGATGGCATTCATGTTTTCTATGACAATGTAGGTGGCCCACTGCTGGATACGGCGCTGGGGCGTCTCGCTCGTGGAGCCCGTGTAGTCATATGCGGGGCTATTTCTCAATACAATGCTACTGAGATGTACGGGCCCAAAAACTACATGAAAATTGTGACCGCTAGAGGATACCTGACAGGCATTATTGTCTTTGACTTTCTGGAACGATACCCAGAAGCTATTGCTCAAATACATGAATGGCTCCGGGGAGGAAAGATGAAGACCAAAGAGCACATCTTTGAAGGAATAGAACAGTTTCCCGCGGTGTTAAAGAAACTATATACTGGTGAGAATTTTGGCAAACTATTGATCAAGGTTTAACTATGGCAAAGAAAACATTTTACGGTTGGTATGTCCTATTGGGGCTTTGTTTGATATATGCTGCTTCAAACGGTATTGTAACGCTCTCCTTAAAGCGATTCTATCCAAGCCTAATTGATGTCTTTTCCTGGACCAGAGCAGAGGTAACCCGCCCCGTCTCAGTCTTTTATTTTGCTTTAGCCTTTCTCACCCCGGTGATCGGTGCCTTGTTAGACCGACGAAATCCAAAGCGCATCATGCTTGTGGGCTCTTTTATCATCTTGATCGGTTTGGCCTTAATGGGGCGAATTCAGAATTTGAACCAATTCATTGGAATATATATCATCTTGGCCATTGGCTTAGCGGGAGCTGGGTTGATTTCAAGTATGTATATTCTCACTAAATGGTTTCACAAGCACCGGGGCAAGGCAGTCGGGATTCTCTTGGTGGGTGGTAGTCTAGGTGGTGCGCTCTTTAATAAGATTACGGGGGATGCCATTGATGCTATCGGCTGGCGTGATGCCACTTTGCTCTTAGCAGCCATTGGCGCCGTCTTTATGATTGTTCCTTGGATATTTCTAGTCAAGAATAAACCGCAAGAAATGGGCCTATTTCCGGATGGAGGAGATAGTGAACCAGAGATCAATCTATTAGAAGGAATGTCACTGGCTGAGGCTTTCAAGACACCAACGCTTTATCTCATCTTTCTGGCCACTGGAATCCTTTGGTTCTGTATTATCGGGATCCAACAGCATCAAGATATATACCTGCAAAAAGAACTGACCATACCCTCCGAGGTGGTAACCAATGTTGGCTCTGCCTTCTTTTTATTCGGTGTGCTGGGGAAACTCATTTTTGGATTCCTTAGTGACCGCTTTAATAAAAAACTAGTGATGGCTGCTTCAATTGCCTTACTGATCGTTGGATTAATATTTCTACGCTTGATGGGTACTGATCAAGGAAATTGGTCGCCATACTATTATGCCACGACCTTTGGCATCGCTTACAGCGGTGTCTTTACCATGATTCAGATTGTCGTGGCCGACCTCTACTACGGCAAATCTTATGGAAAAATACTAGGTATTGTCCTAACTGTGGACACCCTGGCTTCTGTGGCAGGTATCATGTTTCTCGGTAAGATGAGTGGAGCAGATGGGAGTTATGTACCTGCCTTTGGTATTATGGCCATTATGTGCGCCGTGGCACTCATTAGTTTTATGGTGGTAAAAACCAACTTCAAGGCCGCCCATTCATAGCATTCAGCCTTACCATGAATGGGCACCTAAACCGTCAAGGTTAAATTTATTGATAAACGACTGGGCTTAGCCATTCCTCTTTGTCCTCGTATTTGCTTCCGCTAGCCCATCGCAAACCATTCATCAGCAGTTGCTGTGCCGCCGCCTCATGGAATTCTTCCGGGTTATGCCCCAGTGCGATGCAGAAAATACGTCCATCTCCATGGTATTTTTTCCAAACCACTGGCATAACAGCCCCATCGATCCAATCCGCATGCTCTCCCGTGAAGGTGGTACTCGCTAGTACTTTCACATTCGGATCAACATGCATATAGTACTTCTCTGTTTTAGTCTGAAAATCTTCAATCCCCTTGGTGATCGCATCCTCCGCACTAGTAATATGAACCGTATAATCAATTTGTCCTCCAGGATGGGCCACGAACTGCGCGCCCGTCATGAATTGATACTCCGTATTACTTCGAAAGGAATCACAAAAACCACCATGTGCCCCCGCGAATCCAGTCCCACCTTTCACGGCTTTAACTAGTCCTTTGATTTGTTCCTTTCCGATTTTATCCATAGTGACGGATTGTACGATCAGATCCATCTGACTCATCACCTCTTCATTGGCGTAAATCTCAACCGTATCCGACAAGGTCACTTCTGCCCCCTCCTTACGAAGCAATTCACTAGCAATTTCAGCAAACAAGGCAGGTTTATGCCCGGGCCAGCCTCCATACACGATTAGCACCTTTTTGCCTGACAAGGAAGGCAAGGTAGCTGTTTCCATGCTGGCGGTCGCCACGTCATGATCTGCTCCAGATTGGCAAGCGCCGATCAAGAAAAGGCAAAAAATGAAGGAGATAAATTTGAGAAAAAGTCGATCTTTCATTGATATGCTGTTTTGTTCTGAACTGATGCAAAGTGCCTAAAACTACTAAACTTTTTATAAGCCATCACGCTTTCTTCATGGGCTAATAGGTTCGGTAGCTAACCCCAAAACAGCTTTGGCCACAATTCATCATTCCTTCTAACTGAGATAGGCTAACCAAGACTGACAAGACGTCTCCGCCATATCTGAAATTTCTTATCTTGCCACTGGCCTAGGCTGGCCAATTTCTCTAGAAAAATTGTCGATGAAAAAGATCTTATCCAACGTACTAAACCAAATTATTCCCATAATGATTGGTGTTTATTTGGGCTTTGCCGTGAATAATTTTGGAGAGAACCGAAAGGTCAAGCAACAGGTCAGGACCTACCAAGAAATGCTGAGAATTGAGTTAGAAGAAAACCTACAGGCACTTGACCAAGTAAAGGATTATCACATCAAATTGTCTCAAACCTTTTCAAACTTACTCGCTAGTGAGGAACTCGAAAAGGACTTCGAATCCACCAATTTTCAAGGTTTAAAACCAGGGTTCGTATCTAGTAGTGCCTACCAAACTGGACTGCAGACGGGGATCATTCAGGAGTTTGACTTGAAGCTCGTGCAAATTCTAAATCGCTGTTATACGCTCCAGGATAAATACAATACTTTCAATGAAAACTTGCTCAGTACTTTCCAGTCTACGAAATACCCCGAAAAGGCTGATGAAATCAGAAGCTTCTTAATCACTATGCGGATGAACATGAATGATATCAAGTTCTTCGAGCAAGATCTGCAGCGGCAGTATAGCCTGATTTTGGAAACCCTTTAGAAAAGGATAAGTTGCGCACATTGAGTAGGAGTTGCTCAATTAAAACTAAAGTATCAGATTTCTTATCTTGTTGCAATAGCCCATAATGTAAAACTGAAATCATCCACGCTAAATCAATCGCCTTCCATGAAATATAAAAATCTAGGCCGCGCTGGGGTAAAAGTATCCTCTTTGTGTTTTGGCACCATGACCTTTGGAGATGGTGCAGATGAACAGACCTCAGCTACGCTCTATGGTATGTGCAGGGACAAGGGCATTAACTTCTTTGACTGTGCCAATGTATATGCCAAGGGCGAATCTGAACGTATACTTGGGCGATTGATCAAACCTCATCGCGATGAAGTAGTGATCGCCACCAAGGCCTATTTCAAGACCAATGATGACATCAATGGACGAGGCCTGAGCCGCTTTCATCTGACCAAATCCTTGGAGCAGAGTTTGAAACGCCTAGATACAGACTATGTAGATCTGTTCTACCTTCACCATTTCGATGAAGAAACACCAATCGAGGAAAGCCTTTCAACCCTCAATGATTTTGTTCGCCAAGGGAAGGTACTGTACCTCGGCTTGAGCAATTTCGCGGCTTGGCAGGTTATGAAATCCATCTTGATCACTCAGCTTAAAAACCTGGCTCCCATTGCCTGCATCCAGCCGATGTACAACCTACTCAAGCGCCAATGCGAATCAGAGTTGCTTCCCATGGCAGCTAGCGAAGGACTAGGTGTTTTCCCCTACAGTCCACTAGCTGGCGGCTGGCTTAGTGGTAAATACATCAATGCCGAACCTGCGGTGGGTCGATTCAACACCAGCAAAATGTACCAAAAACGGTATGAGCAAGAAAAAAACAGGGAGACTACTCAGGCATTTCTAGATTTTGCCAAAGAAAAGAACTATCACCCCGTAAGCTTAGCCATTGCCTGGGCGGGATCAAATCCCAATATTACGGCACCTATAATCGGAGCACGGAATGAGGCCCAACTGGGCCCTGCTTTAAACGCTATTGACCTCGCTCTAAGTGAATCCGATCGCAATACCATATCAGGATTTTCTCTAAGTCCTGCCATTGCCACGGACAGAGCTGAAGAAAGATAAACTAACCAAGATATGAACAGAACCCAACTCATCACACAACTACAAGGCTTGAACGACGAACTCGATCAGCTACTGAAATCATTAGGCGACCATTCTCACGAAACCTTAAACAAACCGCCCAAGGAAGGGGCCTGGTCAGCCATGCAGGTGCTGCATCACATCAAGTTGGCCGAATACTATTCCTACAAGTATTGTGAAAAGAAGCTGAGTTTTAAGCCTCAATTAAGTAAGGTCGGCTGGCAAGAGAACCTGCGTGGGAAGCTGGTCAAGTGGTACCTACAACTTCCATTTAAAGTACAGGCCCCGAAGAATATGTCCGGTGATGCACTACCGCCAGAAAGTCAATTGGCTGAACTAGAATCTGAATGGAAGGAACAGAGAAAGGCCTTGCAACAATTCTTTGAAGACCTGCCTGAAGAGTATGTAAATAAAGCCGTTTACAAACATCCTATGGGAGGTCGCTTGTCCTTTGCCGGGATGCTTGACTTTTATGAAGCCCATTTTCGTCGTCACCAGCGCCAAATTTGGCGAACTATAGGCTAAGTAGCCGAGGCGTTTATTGCTTTTTCCAATTCTTTAGGGCATGTAAGTAGGCACTCGGCTCCGAATACCCGAGGGCATAAGCAATATCCTTGACTTTCATCTTACCCCCCTCTTGTAAGTAATGAGCTAATTGCTGCTTCACCTCATTCGTAAGCTTACGAAAGGACTGTCCATGACTGCGCAGTTTGCGTTGAAAATTTCGATCACTCATCGCAAACTGAGCACTGACCTGAGATAAACTCGGCAATAAGGGAGTACTCATCTGCAACAACATTCGCTTGACTAAAGCTGGAAAAGCAGCACCGTTTTCTCTGTCTAGAAGGAGAAGATATTGTGGGAGTAGTACATCAATCAATTGCATACTGCGTCGATTGATCTCGGCATTAGCAACAGCTGAGTCAAAACTAAAGCGATGATAAGCGCCTCTTTCCACTGTCTGCTGTAGGGACGTTTGAAAGACCTTGCTTTCTTCATATGGCACTTGTAAATGTACCCGCTCTATCCCCATCGCTTTCAGCTCTCGATACAAAAAGCAATAGGTACTATCTAACATAAAACGCCTTAGCTTTTCCTCTTCAATATCCGTACTCAATTCAAGCTGGATCTCGCTGCCCAAGGTGCTTGACCGAAGCTGTAAAATGGGGAAATAAGTTCGCAAATATTCCGTGAGCATGAGAATGGCCTGCTCGATACTACTGGCTTCGAGCGAAATACTATGGACCAGGCCTAGCGCCTGCAAGTTGAGATACATGCCATATCGAACACCTAGATCCGGAGCATCTTCTTCCTCAATAATGGCATGCAAAACACGCTCATATACAGGAAATGTGATGTTACAGTCTTCAACGCAGAGATCGATAGTTGGGTCCGGCAAAAGTGCTCGCAAGGTCTCCACTGACATAAACCGATAGGCCGCAAAATCCAACAATAATTGTAAATGTCTTCCTGGAATCTCCATACATGTACTTTGGCGCAAAGTATCAACTTCCTGGCAAAAAAGCCACCTATTTTTGAATCCAGAAAGCAGAAATAAATGCCATTTCTTTTCCAATCAAAAATCAGAAGCATTATGAAATTATTACCCCTTGCGCTATCTGGTAATGCCGGATTTTCATTCCTCAGCGGTCTACTACTCGCCACATTACCAAAGTACATTGCTGGAATTTTTGCAGCCTCCACTTATATTCCTTTTGTACTAATAGGATTAGGTCTGCTCTTTTTCGCCTACACCATCTGGATTGAGATTAAAGCTCAACGCCCAAATAAGATCCTAGCGATCATTGTCCAGGACTTACTATGGGTGGTAGCTAGCCTTGTTATTCTATTGACCCGGCCGTTATCCATTTCAGATATTGGCTACTCAATCATTGCCTGGATAGGAGGGATTGTATTGCTCTTCGCGATCTTACAAGCCTGGGGATGGTGGAAAAAACCTAAGCTGGAATCCTAAACCTATAAACCACAAATTTTTCCTTCAGCATACTTCATTATAAATTCTCAAATATTGCCACCAGCTCTGAATTCCCCTTCTCCTTAGCATGAGCGGATGCTGTCTTCCCCTCAGCATCCTGAATAGATGGATCAGCCCCAGCGGTCAATAGCGCGCTCACCGTAGCTGTCTGGCCAAAGGTGGCCGCAAAGATCAATGCTGTTGATCCATTATGGTTTTGTAAATTGATGTTAGCTCCGTGATCAAGCAAAAGTTGGATAATCTGCTCGTGTCCCTTGAAGGCAATGCCCATGAGGGCAGTATTTCCGGATGCATCCTGCTGGTTCACATCTGCCCCTGCCTCTAAAAGGAACTGGGCTACCGCTACCTGCTCACTGTAAGTCGCCATAATAAGTGGTGTAAAGCCACGAGTGTCAGCTTTGCTAACTAGCGTAGAATCCTGCTGAACCATAGCCTTGAGACGGGCTACATTTCCCTGGCGAATAGCATTGAAAAACTCCATAGAGGTGGTTTATTGTAATAAGAGATTTGGACAAATATAAGCGGAAGTCCTACCAAAAAAGGAGTATCTCCCAAAAGAGCTACTCCATTTTATATATCTGGTGTTTTAGTAGGATGCCAATTATTAGGTAAGAGATCTTTTTTGATCTCCTGCTCGCAAAATTATCATTAGCCATTATAATAATCATAATGCTATTATTAGTTTTGCTAATAATGAATATCCAGCAATTAGAATACGCCTTGCTATTGAGCAAAACGGGCTCCTTTAGTGCTGCTGCCAAAAAAGCACGCATTACCCAATCTGCTATTAGCCAACAGGTTACTAAACTAGAACAGGAGATTGGTTTTGTATTATTTGATCGGCAATCTAAGCCCATTCGCTTAACTGCCAATGGGGAGCGCTTCTTGGAAAAGGCCCAATTTGTACTATTGGAAGTTCATCAGCTGCGAGACTTCGCCATGCAGATTGAGCAAGAGGTAAAGGGGTCGCTAACGATCGGCATTATCCCAACCCTCTCTCCCTATCTGACTCCCCTATTTATCAATCAACTTAGCGAGCAGTATCCTGATGTTAAGCTGACCATTAAGGAATTGGTCACAAAGGATATTATCCGAGGTATCATGGAACGGGAACTGAACGGCGGAATCATTTCCACCCCAATCACCACCAAACTAAAGCTTCAGTACAAAAGCCTCTTCTATGAGAAATTCTTTGTTCTGCTATCTCCTGAACATCGATTTTTCGGAGAGGAAGAGGTTGACTTATCAGCAATAGATATTGATCAGATCTGGCTTTTGAATGAAGGAAATTGCTTTAGCGACCAAGTCAATAACATGTGTAAAATCGATCATAAACGGCAGCTTGAAACTACCCTAAGTTATGAAAGCAACTCCATCGACGCCTTGCGGAGAATCGTAGAAAATCGCGGTGGAATTACCTTCCTACCAGAGCTCGCTACCCTGAACGTTCCTGCAGATCAAGAAGATATGATCAAAGAGATCAAAGGGCAGGACCGAGCTCGAGAAATCTCACTGGTATATGTAAAGGGAGAGCCTAAACTGCACTTATTGGAGCGATTGGGAGAGATCATTCAGAAGAGTTTACCCTCTTCGGTAGTAGAAAA